>URYO01000007.1 GCA_900552195.1 uncultured Sutterella sp.
TGCCTCAGACCTGACAGCCGTTGGGGAAGCCGAAACGGCTATGAATCGTTTCTTTGCCGGGTTAAACAAGGGCGAAATTCGTTTCCGGCTTCGCAAGGTCAGTCCGGAAGCGTTTGAAATGCACATCCAAAGAGAAGACTTCGAGCGTCTTTCCGAGGAAGAGCGCACAGAGGCTGAGCATCTCTTGGCTTCCTTCCCGCTCTTTGCTTCGGCTCAATGGAAGCCGATGGAGAAGCTCTCGGGATATTTCGATCAGCTTCTCGGACAAAAAGCTCATTAATCGACAAAGGACGCCGAAGCGTCCTTTGTATGAGCTGCGCGACAGATTATTCTTCGACGCGCGGTACCGTGAGAGAGCCTTCCGGCATAACGATAACGGATTCCACCTTACCGATTTCTTTTTCCGCAGCTGCCAAAGCTTCTTCGATCGTGTCATAAGCACCTGAGAACAGCATGTCGCGTGCCATCTTACGATCTAAAGCAGTCACTAAGTAGTATTTGGCTTTTTCCATTAAGCGCGTTACGGCGTAAGCCTTGTTTGCACCGATACGAAAATCTTTCTCGAGTTCGGCTTTAATGGCTTGCGGGGAACCGAGGCGGCGGCAAGCTTCTTCCAGAACCGCAGATCCGCTTCCTTCAACGCATTCGGCCACCATGATGACGGCGCCACCTTTGCGAACGGCACAGGCTGCGTTGTCCATTGTTTTTTGCATCTGATAAACGTTGATATCTTTCGGATATCCGCCGCAGGAGGCAATCACTAGATCAGCTTCCTTCGGGATGACGCTGCCGTAGACTTCGTCCACAAACTTGCAGGCTTCTTTATGAGCCTTGATGTAGTCGCCGGCAAACATCTTGAGGAACTGGTGCTTCGCGTTCAGGATGGCGTTAAACAAAAAGAGGGAGCGTCCTTTAGCGAAAAGTGCCACACCTTCCATCTGGTCTTCGTAGCAGGGATTGCCGGTCGTTTTTCCGAGGCCGGCCGCCGGATCGAGCATGAAGCTGTGGTTGACACGCACTGTTTCCATAGCGGCGCATCCCGGGAGAATAGCCTTACGGCCGCCGCCGTATCCGCTGAAGTAATGGTGAACGATCGTACCTGTCAGGATAACGTGGTCGACGTCGCAGAGATGCTTATTGATCCAAACCGGTGTTCCGCGGGAAGTCGTACCGAAGTACTTAAAGTCTTCCTGCTCGTTGCAGAGGCTGTTGTACATCTTCAAACGAGAAGCAACGTCCTTGCCAACTGCCTGAACCATTTCTTCTTCTGTCATAGGACGATGTGTACCCAAGGCGAAGACGATGTGCATATCTTCATCTTTGACGCCGAGCTTATTCATCTCATTGACGAGGACCGGCATGAAATCAAAGCTGTTTGCGACGCGGGTAGGATCGTTGCAGATGAAAGCAACTTTCTGGCCCGGTTTAATGATTTCGTTGATGGGAGGACATCCAATCGGGTGGTAGATCGCCTCGAGAACTTCGTAGGGAATGTTTTTCATCGGCTCGAATTCTTTGGTGCGAACTTCCTTCAGAACCAGGGTTTCGTCGAGCTCGATTTCTTTTGAGCCTTGTCCATAGGGCAAAACGTACTTCTTCATGAAATCTCCTATTGATGAGCGTTAGCACCCGTCTGCCGTGCTGCTTAGAGGAAAAATTTATCTTAGACGGGCTGATGATCCGATGATTTTGTCTCTCATCAGATCTTCAGGCCTCAATGTTAATACGTGTTACAAATCTTGTCTCGTGATTATGTAACCTGTCACCGCCCCCACCAACGAAATGCCGCAGGCAATCAAATAGGCCGAGCTGAAGCTGCCGCCGGCAGAGAGTGTTTTGATGATCCAGGGACCTAAAACACCGGCAAAGGAGAAACCGGCAAACATAATCCCGTAGTTGACGCTGTTGTGTTTGGCGCCGAAGGCAGCCGCCGTGAATCCGGGGTAGATCCCCATGAAAGAGCCGAACGAGAAACCGACCAACGTCAGTGCTGCAAAGAACAAAGCCACTGAACCGTTGCTGCACATGAGCAGCAAAGCCATTCCAAGCGCCGTAAGGACGGAGGACAAAATCAAGGTTTGGCAGGCTCCGAGCCGGTCGGATACGGCACCCGCGGCAACTCGGCCGAGAGTGTTGATCAGGGCCAGGTAAGAGACTGCCGTTGCAGCCATTGCCGCCGTGAGACCTACCTGTTTACTAGCAATGCCGGCTGAATGCGAGATGATCATCATTCCGGAGACGGCCCCGCAGCACAGGAAAAACAGCATTTTCCAGAACCGCTTAGTCGCAATCATCTCCCGCCAGCTCAAACCGGCTGCTGCGTTGTTTGCTGGCGGATTCGCCGAGCTTTTGTCGACAAAGATAAAGCTAAGCAGACCGCCCGCACAGATCACCGCACCGCAGACAGCTCCGACAATTTCGAATGCGCTTTGAATACCGAAGTTCGTTGTCAGCGCATGCGCGATTGGGGGAAGAACGACCGAACACAGTCCGTAAAAGGCCGTGGCCATACCGCCCGCAAAACCTCTCCTGTCGGGGAACAGTTTCACGCATGTGTTGATTGTGGCGCCGTACGTCAGTCCGAGGCCAAGACCGAACAGCAATGAATAGCTCAGGATTAAAGAGGACAAATCCGAGGCGCTGCCCGACAAGAATAAACCGCTTCCGATCAAGAGTCCTCCGACGGTCATCAGCCATCCGGGACCGAAGCGGTCGTTGACAAAACCGCCCAGGATCATGGGCAGAGGTCCGACGGCGTTAGCCAAGCCGAACACAATCGCCAGATCTCCGGCTGTATAGAGAACGTTATTGAGCTGGCTCATCTGCTCGGCTTTCGGACCGGCAAAGACACTCCAGGCATAGATCGACCCGGTGCAGAAGTTCACCAAGCAGGCCGTAATGAGAAACCTCCAGCGATTTGAGTTATTGGTCATTTGCACCGCCTATTTCTTTTGCCGCCTGATCAAGAAGCTTCATAAAGGTCTCTTGGCCTTTTGTAAAACGCTGAACGAAACTTTCTGCGTCCTCGATATGATTTCTCTCAGTCTTAAGGAGTTTTTTCACTTCTTCGGCCGAGCAGCTTCCGGCAGTCCGCCTCCCTTCCACGATCGCGCGAGGGTCCAATGCGGCTTTGAACTCGTCTTCCGTCAAAGGGAACGGCATCTGTGCTCTTTCTTTCAAGAAGTCTTTCCAGATTTCGCAAACTTCCTTATAGAGCGTCGTTTCCGGAGTTTTGGATTGAGCACGGGCCCAGGTAACCAGAGAGCTTGCAAAGCCGTGACCGGTGCGGAAATCAATTCCTTTCAATACGAGTCTGTCGGCGATTTCCTGAGTACATGTCCAATCAGAAGCTATTTCCTTTAGGGCATTGTCTTCCTTAACCCGCAGCCCGTTGACGACACGATCAAAACGGCCGAGAACACTCTTAACATCCTTGAATAACTCATTAATTAGCGGTTCATCTCGTTCGTCCGGCATTCCTGTCGGCAAATTCTGAAGACGAAGAAGCCAGCTGATCGCCTCCGAAATCACAAAACTGCAGTCGCGTCTTAAATCATTCACAAAACCCGGATTCCTCTTCTGCGGCATTGCGCTTGAGACGTAGGTACTTCCGGAGAGGTCTAAGACGACCCAAGGATAAGAGTGGTGGTACTGAGAAGAGAAATCGGCTAGGAATTCCGAAATCAGCGTCATCACGGAAACAACAATCTGAGAAAGCTCCAGAGGCAATGTGTTGCCTGCGATCTGTCCGGCATCAAAAGCATTTTCCGACGGTGCCGCAAAGCCGAGGAGATCTGCGATACGTTTACGGTTCAGCGGCCATGCCGTTCCGTTTAGAACACCGGCGCCCATCGGGCAGACATCGTATCTGCCGAAACATTGAATGAAGCGCTCGGTTTCTCTGCTGAAAGCTCTCGCAAAAGCCAAAATGTAGTGGGAGTAACTCTCCGGGAGAGCCTGAACACCGTTGGTATAAGCCGGTACGACTTTACCGGATTCTCTTTCGGCGAGGTCACACAGACTCTTTTGAATGCGGACGATCTGTTCTACCGCTGCCGCGATTCTTTCTTTGTTCAGTCCGAACTCGACTGTCGCCAGGATGTCCTGACTGCTGCGCCCGACATGCATCACGGAGCAGTCCATGCCGGCACGCTTCAGGATCTCAGGTTCAAAATGGATGTAGGTATTGAATTTCGGCAATTCGCCGTTTTCGGCTGCAGCCTCAACTTCCCGCATCGCCTTGACGATGCGCCCGGCCTTGTCCCAATCAATAAGATTTTCTTCCAAGTTGCTAATCAGACTGGCAAGATTGATACGGTGCAACCACCAATTGGTGTCGTGTTTTTGTAAACCGTCAGCCGCATCGATTTTATCCCTTCCGGCGGATGTCATTTCAAAGCCTAACATTTCTCTCTCCTTTCTCATTGAGGGACGGCGAAGCCGCCGTCCTGGCCCTCCAAGTTAGAAGCGGTGCATTAAACCGACGATCAACTCACGAGACTTGATATTTTCTTCCTGCCAATCTGCATGCTGCAGGAAGAAGCCGCCGATACCGTAAACAGAAGTTCTCTTGCTTAACGGATAGACATAACCTAAACCAGCATTGAAGCGATAGAAGTCGTTATTCTCGGTTGTGTTTTGGTTTTTACCGAAGGCTGTGCCGGCAGAAACTTTTACTGTTCCGCCGAGTGCATTGAACTGAGTACCGAGGGAGAACGCCAGAGCTTTGAAGCCTTTGTTTTCGCCGACTTTGCCGTCAGCAGCCGATGTGTTTTGCTCAGCCGCAACCGGAGCAAATTCTTTGGTTGCGTAACCGCCGATATAGGCGATGTTCTTCATGTACTCCACAGTTCCGTAAACGGTTGCGGGTTCGAACTTATAGTGACCGCCGAGCAAGACCTTATAGGCGTCTCTGAGTTTCCAGCCGCCGGCCTTCAGATCCGCACTTTGAACATTAAGCCAGTCGGCAGCTAAGGCAACAAAGTACTTCGGCTGGGTATAAGTCACGCCAGCAGCCATGTAGCGGTTTGTCTTGGATGTGCCTTCGTTCTCATCGGAGGCGCCGTTGGAATACTGATAGTGGAATTCCAAGCCGCTGAAGGACGGAGAGCGGTAATTGATCATGTTGTCATGACGAGCCGAGGCAAGCGTGCCGACAAACTTCCAGCCGCCGGTCATATTGCCCCAGCCGGCGCCGAACGGATTAACTCTGCTGTTGAAAAGTCCGGTTGTTCCGGAGCCCGTCAGCATGGCCGGCATACGGCCCATCTTTAACGTACCCCAGGTCTTAGACTGAATGCCGAAGCTTGATTCGCGTTCGAAGGCTTTGCCTTTGATGTATTCGGCACCGTCATCGGCCAAGAAGCCCTGTTCTAAGTGAACGAGCACGGACCAGTCGGAATTGAGTTCTTCTCTGGCCTTAATGCCCCATGTCGATACGTTGCCAGTACCTTCCATGTAGCGGCTTGTCGCGCCCTGGCGAGCAACTTTACCGTTCTTCAGGACATTAGGCGCTCTTTGTCCGACGGGTGACATCATTCCTTTATTGGAATTTTCATGGATGAAGGTCAGGCCCTGATCTAAGAAACCGAACACTTCAACTTTAGTTTCGGCAGAAGCAACGGAGGCAGCGGCTGCGAGAACGGCAACAGTAATAAGTTTCTTCATTTTCTATTCCTTGGGATTAGTATTAATTGAGACGATTGAGGAGTTCGAATGAGGGATTGACTTCACGAGCGGGAATGCCTTGGCTGCTGTAGAAGGACAGACCCTTGCTTGTCGTAAAGGCTGTGGGGACGCCGTTAAAAATCTTTCCGTTTTCAAAAACGGTGTTCCCGCCGGAGATGACTCGGACCGGTGCCTTAGCGACCGGATCTGCCAGGCAGATATCTGCATCAGCACCCACGGAGAGATGACCTTTAGAAGGCAGATTCAAAATCCGTGCGGGCATGAGAGAGGCCTTTTTCACGAACTCAAGCATCGTAAGGCCGTCTAAATCCACCAGTTCCAATCCGGCTTTCAGCGTGACGTTGCGGGGAATGCAGCCGCCGTCGGTAGACAATGCATCTACCGTGAAGGCCTGGGACGAGCCTCTTCTGGCTGTAGCACAGAGGACTCTGGAAGAAAGCGGATTCATTCCGGCAAAGCTTCCTGAAACATTGGTGTTCTGGTCCAGGAAGTAATCAGCGCCCTCTTTTCCGCTGATAAGGATGGTTTGGTCCTGTACATCTTTCATCACGGAGAGGCGTCCGGAAAGAATGGCGTCCACAAGGCCTTTCTTATCCGGAGAAAATCCGAAATTGGCCAGACACTTTCTGGGAATCGCGGACTTGGGGATGCCGTTTTCGTCACACACTAAATTCGATCCGTTTCGAGAGGACAGATAGCTTTCTGTGACGATGTTCGGATTGGCTTCCAGAATTTGAAGTACGACGATGCTAAGAGCAGCAGCCTTTTCGGGGCACCCTCTGCAGTAAGCATTGATGTGCGGAAGATGCAGAAAACCTCCGTTTGCGGTGGCTACAGCTTCTTTGACTCCGCTTAAATCGCTTCCGGTTTCCGTAGAACCGGCGTGCCACGCAATGTAAACACCGTTTTCCTGGCAGTACCTAACAAGACGTTCATTCGCTTTCGGCGTCAGCGGGAAATGACCACCGAGGATTTTGACTCCGTAGCTTCCGTTGGCTAACGCCTTATTGACGAAAGCAGCGATTTCTTCGGTTGAAGGATCATTCGTCGGGACGTTCTTGCCCGGAAGAATCGCTTCAAGCGTTCCGTAGGTAATTGCAGCACCGTTAGTTTTTACGATGCGGGCAAGATCGCCGGAATTACCGCTCATGTCTAAGCAAGTTGTTACACCGGCTGCTGCCACCATCTTGAATCCGCAGGCGCTAATGCCGAGATGAACATGGCTGTCGATCAAACCGGGGAGAAGCAGGAGGCCTTGAGCCTGCATGACTTCGGAAGCCTCAGAGGAAGTTAGTTTCGGAGCAACTGCTGCAATTTTCCCGCCCTTTATACCGACATCCGTAATTTCATCGCGGAGATTCTTGGCATCGACGACTCGGGCGCCTTTAATTAACAGGTCAAACGTACTCATGATTACACCAGAACAAGAGCTGCGACGATTAAGGAGATGAGCATGGAGAGTCCGACACGCTTGCTGATTTCAAACGGGCTAACTTTGGCAATACCGGCGACGATGATGATGCAGCCGGCCAGAGGCGAAGCCGTGCGGCCGAACTGTCCGGCCACTGCACAGAGCAGTCCCAGGGCTTCCGGATTCATTCCGAAGCTGGCAGCCGACGGAGTAACCGCCTGATTGAAGGCCCAGATAGCGGCTTCGCCGGAACCGGTTAAGACGGCAAGCAGGAAGGGACCGAAGGATGCACCCCAGCGAGCGATTTCATTGGACTGTTTGAGCATGTCGATGAAAGCCGGGATCAGACCGATTTCTTTCATACCGACAGCGAATACACCGGCAGCAACGATGAGGCCAATCACGGAACCGTAACCCTGGCCCATACCTTTAAAGAATGCTTTAACCAGTTCGTTCGGGTTCTTCAGGCAGATTAGAGCGATGTAGACCACACCGATAATCATTGAAGCAACGACATCCAGACCACTCTTCGGAAACCAGACGGAGCTGATGATGAGGAGGATCATCGGAATAACAGGTGCAATCGCTTTAAGAGGATTTACTTTAAATTCAGCTCGGTTTTCTTCAATCTGAAAACCGGCAAGGTCTTTGGCTTCAAGCTTCTGGTCCTTGAAGTAGAAGCACATAATCAGAGAAGAGATGACGGCAGAAAGGAGGAAGAGACCGAAAATGTAGGGAGCGGCATAACTTACGAAGTCCATAATCGGAGAGTTGCCGAGCTTGGCGATAAAGATGTCATGGGCGCATCCGGGGTTGACCAAAAGTCCCATCATCGTGCCGCCGCCGACAGCTGCTGCTGCGCCCGCGGGTTTGATGCCGGCTCTGATCATTAACGGAATCAGTGTGGCGCCGACCGTCGCTGCAGTTCCGGCAGCACTCATAATGGCAATATTGATGAGGAAGGTCACGACGGTCGCGATCAGAATCAGCCAGCCGCCGATCTTCTTGAGCGGAGAAGCAAGAAGAACAACCAGATGTTCATCGCACTTAGAGAACGTTACAGCAGCCGCAAAACCCATCGCGGCGCAGATCGGCGGGACCAAGTTGATGTTGACCATGCCTTTAATGAAAGACTGGAAAGCCGCCATCGGATGGCCTGCCAGAACGCACATTGCGAAGCCTGCAAGCAGGAGCGTCATGCGGGTTTCGACTTTCTTAATGATGGCTACGATTGCCAGAATGATTAAGGCAATCGCGCTGATGATTTGCCAAGACATTTTGTTTTCCTTGAAGTTATGAGGTTTGGTGTTGACTTCATGTAGAAGTATTAATTTTTTATGTCTCTGCGTTAATACCAATCTAATGAACCATTAATTGCTAAAAATAGAATTAATCCCCGTAGAAGCCTCTAGAACAATCCCTAACTTATTATTTTTTAAAGAATTTAAATTGCTAAAATTGCAATCAATCTCATCTCTTCGAGCAATTAGATATGACGGCGCGTACCAATGATCTCGAGTGCTGGAAACTTTTCTGCCTGGTTGTCGAAAAACAAGGATTAAACGCTGCGGCAGATTTTGCGGATATCGAACCTTCACGGCTGAGCCGAGTAATCAACTCATTGGAAGCAGAGTTAGGCAGTCCGCTGCTGGTACACAACCGAAGGCCGCTGCAGACAACAAGTTTCGGGGATCAGGCCTATGCAATGGCCAAAGCACTTCTTGCTCAGCACGCACTGATGCTCGAAACTCTGAAAGGCGACAAAGATCGCATGGAAGGTCTGATCACACTTGCCATCCCTGCGGGTATCGGACCTCTTTTTGTGACGCCTCAGCTTCTTGAATTCCAGCAAATCTTCCCGAAAATAGAATTTGAGCTCATCACGCTCACATCTAAAGCCGAAGAAGTGTTCTATAACCATCCCGAAAAAGTCGTTCATGTTTCTATTGGGTACGGCGTTCCCGGGACCGGAGACATCGTTTCCCGCTACTCAGGAAAAATGGAGTTCATACCCTGCTGCTCCCCGGGCTATATTAAAAAACACGGGCATATCGTCGACCCGTCAGAATGCGCTGCGCACACAGGACTCTCCTACACGGGCGGCACGCGAACAAAAACGCAGGAACTGCAAAACGGCGGTGTTGTAAAACAGTTGAAATGGAAGAAGAGCCTGTCGTTCCAGTCTCTAAGCGACCTCAAAAACGCATGTCTGCTCGGCGCCGGTATCGCCGGAGACATTCCCTTGATTCACTGCATTGATGAGCTGGAAGAAGGAAAACTTATTAACGTGCTCCCTGGCTGGAAACGGCCGGCTGCAGGCTGCTACCTTTATTCCACCAAGCATTTTGTTAAGTACCGGCGCGTCAAAACCTTTCTTGACTGGATGGCTGAAAAACATCGAGAACTTTTAGAGCAAATCGATAACCGAGTCAGACTGCTGGCTTAATATATGCCGCGCTCCGAAATCTAGAGAAACGAATAAGCGGACTTCTCACAACGCATCGATCACATCATGACCACAAAATTATTTTTGACTGACAAAACCCTTGAAACCGAAGTCTCCGTCCTGGAATGCATTCCTAGCGAAGACGGGACTTTTTCTGTCACGTTGGACCGCACCCCGTTTTATCCTCAAGGCGGAGGACAGCCCTGTGACACCGGCTTTATCGGTAAGAGCGAGGTCATTAAGGTTTTTGAAAACGAGAACGGAAAAATCTGCCACATCGCAAAGCAGGAAGTGCCACTTGGCAAAGCGATTGCCAAAGTCAATGTCGAAAGACGGAAACTCAATACGTGCCTCCACTCGGCTTCTCATGTTATCTCCGCATTGATTGAAGGCATGGGTGACTGGGACGTCACTAAAGGCAGCAGCTTTCCCGGACAGGCTCGTTTGGAATTCAAGCGGAAACGCGAGGAAGTCGAAATTCCGTCTATTGACCAAATTACTGAGATGCTGAAGGACGTTGTCGCTCAGAATCTTTCTTTCAAGGAGAACATCGATCCGGAGACCGGATTCCGCATCGTCACCTGGGGAGATTTAAAGGCCTATCCATGCGGCGGCACGCACGTTTCTTCTACTGCTGAGCTGGCTGATATCGTCATTACCAAGGCTCATCTCAAGAAGGGCCAGCCGCACGTGAATTTTGCCAAGGTTCTTCCAAAACTACGGACCTTTACTACCTTGCCAAAACCAAGCAAGTAATAGGCCTCCGTTTGGTAAAATTTGAGATTGTCTTTTTATAGCTTTAAGGACTCTTTTAAATGTCAGGACATTCCAAGTGGGCCAATATTCAACATAGAAAAGGCCGTCAGGATGCAAAGCGCTCCAATCTCTGGACCAAAGTCATTCGTGAAATCATCGTCGCAGCTCGTTTAGGCGGCGGAGACCCGGACATGAATCCGCGTCTGAGACTCTCTCTCTTGAAAGCACGGGCAGCCAACGTGCCTAAGGACACTGTTAAAAATGCCATTCTGAAAGGCACCGGTCAGCTTGAAGGCGCCAACTACGAAGAAATCCGTTATGAAGGCTACGGCGTCGGCGGCGCAGCTCTGATCATCGACTGCACCACGGACAACCGAACCCGTACTGTTGCAGACGTTCGCCATATCCTCTCCAAGAACGGCGGCAACCTCGGTACAGACGGCAGCGTTTCCTTCATGTTCAAGCACTGCGGCTATTTCCTCTTTGCTCCCGGACTGAAAGAAGACGACGTCATGGAAGTCGCTCTTGATAACGGCGCCGATGATGTGGTAACCGAAGAAGACGGCTCCATCGAAGTCACTTGCGATCCGGCCGCTTTCGAAGCTCTGCACAAAGCCTTCACGGACAAAGGCTGGGAACCCGAAGTTGCTGAAGTTACCTGGAAGAGCGACTCTGAAACCGTTCTTACCGGTGACGATGCAGAACGCATGCAGCGCCTCATCGACGCTCTGGAAGACCTCGATGATGTCTCTGAGGTTTACACCACTGCCGTCTTTGAATAATTACTCTGTTCAACCTTGAAAATTAGAGAAATCCCATGAAGATTCTAGTTATCGGAAGCGGCGGCCGTGAGCACGCCCTGGCGTGGCGCTTGGCCCAATCTCCGCGAGTTGAAAAAGTCTATGTTGCTCCGGGCAATGCCGGAACGGCAGGTACGCCGAACCTTGAAAATTTGGCTATCACCGACTTGAACGAACTCGCAGATTTCGCTGCTTCCAACGATATTGCTTTCACCGTCGTCGGTCCCGAAGCCCCGCTCGCCAAGGGTGTTGTCAACATCTTCCGCGACCGCGGCTTAAAGATCTTCGGACCGACCAAAGAAGCTGCCCAGCTGGAATCTTCTAAGGACTTCGCTAAGGCCTTTATGAAACGTCACGGCATCCCGACGGCCGAATACGAAACCTTTACGGATGCCGAAGCGGCTCATGCTTATGTCCGCCGCAAAGGTGCTCCGATCGTCATCAAAGCCGACGGTCTAGCCGCCGGCAAAGGTGTCGTTGTCGCCATGACGGAAGAAGACGCGCACGAAGCCGTCGACTTCATGCTCCAAGACAACAAACTCGGTGACGCCGGCGCCCGTATCGTCATTGAGGATTACCTCGACGGCGAAGAAGCCAGTTTCATCGTTATGGTGGACGGCGAACACGTTCTTCCGATGGCTACCAGTCAAGACCACAAGAGACTTCTCGACAATGACGAGGGTCCCAACACCGGCGGCATGGGCGCCTACTCCCCGGCTCCGGTCGTAACGCCCGAGATTTATCAGATGGTTATGGATCAGATCATTTATCCGACGGTCAGAGGCATGAAGGAAGACGGCATCGTCTTCACGGGTTTCCTCTACGCCGGACTGATGATCAGCAAAGATGCCTCCGGAAAACCCACGGTTAAGACGCTGGAATTCAACTGCCGCTTCGGCGATCCGGAAACTCAGCCCATCATGTCTCGCTTAAAGAGCGACTTCTCCGAGCTGATTGAAGCCGGCATTGACGGCTCTTTAGACAAAGTCATTGCCGAATGGGATCCCCGCTGTGCTTTGGGCGTCGTTCTGGCTTCCAAAGGCTATCCGACAGCCCCGAGAAAAGGCGACGTTATCTCAGGCGTTGAGCTCCAAGACGACGACACAGTCACTTTCCACGCCGGCACTAAGTTCAACGATAAAGGCGAACTGGTCACCAGCGGCGGCCGCGTTCTCTGCGTTGTAGGACTCGGTGACGATTTGCATCAGGCCCGTGACAAGGCTTACAAAGCTCTGGACAAAGTTCATTTCGACGGTATGCAGTACCGTAAAGACATCGGTTACAGAGCACTTTAATTATTTCTTTATGCGCCACCCTAAACTTTTTTCGTTTATCGCAGCGCTCGGACTCGGGGCTTGTGTCAGTGCCTTCGCACAAACGACCTCGCCCCTGCCCGGTCCGTTTCCGACCGATCCGACCCCGAAACCTTTTGACTACCCCGAAGGCTTATCCACTCCGCAGTTCACATTGGAGCAGAATCCCGCCTCTGTCATTCAGTTCGGAGATTTTCCGATTGTGCTCGGCGTCACGCCCCTTTCCGTTGTGACTAAAGCGTTCGGAGGCAGTCTGCATCACTTACCCGATCGTACGGACTACCTTTGCTATTCCGCTCCGATCCAAGAAACACCGAAGCCTAAGAAAAAGGCTAAGAAAAAGCCTGCCGAGGACGAAGTGCCTCCTCCCGAAGTCATCGGGCAGAACATTTGGTTCATTATCGGTGAGCGCGGAGAAGTGACCGAAGCAAAGGCAGAGGCCGTCACCACGGATGGTGAACTCTGCCCCGCTCTGCCGGGAGCTTTTTCTAATGTTTCCTTCGGACCTTTCCGCATCGGCGTTAATTTGAAGCCCAAAGAAATCAAAAAACTTGAAATCCCTGAGCCCAGTGTGGCCGAGGAAGATTCTCCCTGGCGTTATTGGTTTGCGACCAATAAGGAATCTCGTCCTATTCACTACGGTTTATTTGCCGTCGAATCCGATCCTGAGTTCGGACCTAAGAAAATGATCTCGACCGAGCTCGAATTCAAAGGAGCCTCTCATTGAGAATCGGCGTTTTCGGCGGAACATTTGATCCGGTGCACGAGTCACACATTCAAATAGGGCTCGATGCGCTGGAACAATGCCATCTAGATAAGGTATTTTTTGTTCCGACGCGTCCCTGGCAGAAAACCGCCCGCGCCTCTGAAGAAGATCGAGCCGCCATGCTGAGCATGGCGCTTGCACCATACCAAAACAAACTTATTGTCGATCGACGAGAGCTGGAGCGCACCGGCGCCTCATATTCCATCGATACGCTCTATTCCTTCAGGCAAGAGTTCGGCCCGGAGATCCCGATTTATTTCATCATGGGCTCAGACCAGTGGAAAAATCTCAAGACCTGGGTCTTATGGGAAAAATTTCCGCTCCTGTGCAATCTTTTAATTTTTACGCGAGACGGTGAATTGGGCAACGATCCTTATGAAGGAAAGTTCCCGATAATTCCGGTCCAGGATCTCGGTTCGAATCCGGCGCCTAACGGTCTTATCGTACTTGCAAGAAGCGAACCGGCGCCGTACTCTTCAACTGCTATTCGCACAGCCTTATTTGAAGAGCCTTCTCGCTCACAAACGATTCCGGGGCTCACTGCCGACGTGCACCGATACATTCTTTTCCACGACCTCTATTTGCCGAGAGAAGGCGGCAGAGGAATTTAGTTCGGCTTCGCTTCGCCGCCGATTTGATAGGCCTACCTACTCAAGCGTGATGAAGGTGATTTCGGAAGGAACGCCGACACGCATCGTGAAGCCGTTCCATAGTCCGGAGCCGTTGGTAACGTAAACCTTCCTTGCGCCTCGATCGTAGAAGCCGCTCACTAAGCCGTCATTGAAATAGGCCAGAATCGGATACATAAAGAAAATATGGCCTCCGTGCGTGTGTCCGGAAAGCTCGAGGTCAAATTTCTCTTTTGTCAGAGAACCTGTCTTTGGCTGGTGCGTCAAAAGAATTCTGAAATCCTCAGGACTTGTTCCGGAAAACGTCTTTTCAACGTTCGGCGGTTCTTCTCCGAAACGTGACGCACCGAGGTCTGTCGTTCCGCCGACCACTAACGATGCACCGTCCTTAGTCAGTACATCACTGGCGTTGCGCAGGACTTTAATGCCGAGCGTCGGCAGCGCCGCCATCCATTCTCTATAAACGGAGTAGTACTCATGATTGCCGGGTACGGCATAGACACCGTACTTGGACTTTAAATGCTTCAAAGGCTCAAGCTCAGGAAGAAGTTTTTGTACCCGACCATCGATAAAGTCACCCGTGACCATCACGATGTCGGGATTTAAATCATTGGTCCTTTTCACGATCTCGGACAGCCATTCTTTGCGCTGAACAGGCCCGATCTCTGGAACCCGCCTAATTGTCAAGTTCGTTTTGGCAAAATCCTCTCATAACCATTACTTCAGGCTATTTAAACAAACTTCATTACAATTTTTAGACTTGTTGTAAAAGGCTAATCCGAATATGTTTTGAAAGAGGCTTTTTAGCAATCTCTTCAGGCTGTCGCATGTCAAACGATGACATTCTGCCTATTATGAACTTCAAAAAATTACTTCCAATGCCTCATAACGCACCATGCTTGCGATTTGTTAACAAGTCGGACCTGCAGGCTGTCTGGAAGTGCCCTTTGCTTTCTCATAACATATTGGCTTAGATTGCCTTTTGACTCCAATACTTTTGGCTTACAAGCTGCACCTTGCTACACCGGCTTTCTTAATATCGAATTTCTTTTTGTATTTCAGTACCGCAAAGGCTATTCTTAATAACTTGGCTGCTAATGCGATACTCAATTTTGAACACGGCATACCGGCCGACAGTTTCTTATCTATCCATTTTTTCAAGGCTGATTTCGGTAGGCGCCCCTTTGTGTGCTGTATCAAGACTGCGTGAGCCCCTTGGACTAAGAATGCTCTCATCAATCTGTCGCCATGCTTTGTTATTTTTCCCATCTTCTCGTTATGTCCTGTGGTATGGCTTCTCGGGACCAACCCATAATAAGCGGCAAGATTCTTTGGCCCTTCAAATCGATTGATATCCCCAATTGTTGTTAGGAGCCTGCTGACACATTGAGGACCTAACCCCGGCACCTCGAGCAAGCGTTCTGCCGTTTCATTACCCTTCAAACCTTGTTCGATAGCTTTGTCTATTTGTTTAATGTCAATGGTGAAGCGGGCTGCGTTGCGAAGAAGTCTTTTTAACGGCTCTTTAATCTCGTCCGGCAATTTCTGAGTCTCTTCAATAATCGGTCTAATTTTTGCTTCTGACATAATGCTTTTGGAGATGACAAGGCCATAGTTTTGACAGATGCCCTTTATGCAGACAACACTGCAAGTGCGTTGTTTTATGAGTTGTTGACGGACTACCTGCAGGGTTTGCATAGTCATTTCAGATTTTGCTTTAACTCTTATGAATTTCAGCATTTCATCTTGCGCCAGGAACGCAATGGCTTGGGCATCGTTCAAATCGTTTTTCTGACCGGCAAAATGCGACTTTACATAATCCTTAACTGCTTCTCCGTTAATGACACGGCATTCATGTCCGAGCTCTTCCAATTCGTGTACGAGATAAGTCATACCATTGCAAGGCTCCATCGCAAAGACAGTAGATCCAAGTTGCCGCGCCTGGTTAAGCAAATCAGAATACTTGAGTCGGTCAATAGCATAAAGTTCACCATCAGTCGTGATCGCAATAACTGCTGTATCAGTTTTAGCTAGGTCGAGTCCGATTACCAGATAATCCTTAGAGACATCCAGCTGCTGAACTGCTAATCTTTTCATTCGTGACATGGAATCCTCTCTTAACTGTTTTTACACTCTTTAGTTTGACCAACTCCTTTTGAGTTGGCTAGATGGCGGGTTCCATGTCATTACGCATCAGAAATTAAGCAAAGGACCACGATATGGGCCTCCTTTTAACGGGAGACCTTAGCTCAGGGTTCTGCTAGATGCGTATGCAATCGTTCATTGCAACCAACATATCCTCAATTTTATTCAGCCTCGCTCTAATCACCGGTTTGGAAGGCGCCTCTTTGCCCGTTGCTTCCTCCAAACGTGTTTGGATTTTCGTCGTGAAGTTAAGGGCGATCTTGTTAAGCAGTGTTCTTCCGGCCAGATACTGAGCGTTTGTGCACTGCAGCCGGTCCTGATTAAAAGCCATGTCTAACGCCCAATGGCCTTTGTTTTCAATTACCCAGTGCTGACGAATGGCACGATGCAGAACCTGCTCCACATTCGGGGCATCGTACCTTAATGATGAGATGTAATAGCGGACCTGAGGCCCAAGAATTTCTCCGGTGTTTTTCTTCACCGTGTCAGTGACGGCTTCCACGATCGATCCTTCATCGAGGCCAACCCATTTATTAAGAATTTCTTCCGGTAAAAGAGCTCCCGGAAGAACTCGAGTTTTTCTTTTCGTAATTTTGCCGCCTTGGTCTGTTACCGAAGGCCGCGCAATTTTGTACTCATGTGTTCCCAGTTCGAAGAATCCGCGCACCTGTTCATATGTAAGATCCTGATTAGCCTTCAGAGCCAAACAGTAGTCGGCCTTTTCGGCAATGATCTTTGCGGCGAACTCGGTTTGTGTATTTAAAGCATCTGCCGTGACGATTGCCCCTCGAATGTCTAAAGTGTCGATGAGCTTTGAGGCATGGGTAATTTCGTTGTTCTTTTCACCGATGACTTGCTGAGCCAGAATCAACTCGTTGTCTGCATCCATGATGTTTAAAACATACGGGGAGTGCTGAGAAGAATCCCGGGAAGCCCTGATAGCCTGTCCGTCGACAGCAATTACCGGGTGAGACAGTCTGCTGCGCAGCATCTCAACGAACCGTTCGATCAGAGCGGCATTTTTGTCTTTGCCGATAATCATCGTGATGCGCCTGACGGTATCGTGAGATATTTCCTCATCAGGAAAGTTGGGGAAGGTCTTGCTCAGCAAGGGTCGGCATTGATGCCAGAACTCTGCAATTTCCGTGCAGGAAGTTTTGCCTTGCATCGCAGCAAGAAGAATGACGCAAAAGACAATATCCAATGGGTAAATGATCCGTCCGGGATCTCTGGGATCAATCACTTCTTGGGCAGGTGCGGCAATCTTAGCCGCTTGAAGTGAACCTTTTCTTCTGCGCGGTTCCAGAGTAACCAATTTCTCCAAATCAGTTTCACCGGGCGGAAGTTTTCCCAAAGTCTCCGTTGAAATTCTTCTGCTGTTTTTAATCTTTGGATCGTAAACGCTGACGACTCTTTGAACATAAGTCCAACCGTCTTTTCGTTTCGCACGAATGATAGAAGTGTGCTCTTTTGGGGTATCAGATCTGGGTCTTGACATAGCAATCACCTTATGTTGATCTCTAATATTATACTATTCATCACGATAAAAAGCAAGCGCTTTATCCAATAAATTCATGCAACTATCAGAAATTTCCGCAGAGATTATT
>URYO01000008.1 GCA_900552195.1 uncultured Sutterella sp.
GCCATCTCTTTCATTATACTAGGCGCTGTATTTGATTTCTTTGATGGCATGTTGGCACGTTTGTTCAAAGTTTCAGGTCAGGCGTGATAGGAACGTCGACGTCGTTTTGGAAATTAGAGATGAGGGGCAGGGCAAAGTTAAGGTCGGTAACCTTATCAACCTTGTGTCTGAACTTGTCATCAAGCGTGATTGAAGAGTTCGTCAGCTTGATGTTGCCGATAGAAAACTGCAGCGGCTTGTCATCCTTCTTCTCTTCTTCCGGTGAAGTCGGCATTTCCTGAATGCGTTGGATGATGTTGCTGAAGTTAAAAGTGTCCAGCCCCGTACGGATTACGGTGCTGTTGAGGCCGTCAATCGTGATGTACTGCACCAAAGGAGACAGTTTGAAAAGAGAATCCCACAGAACTTTGGTTTGCAGAGATCCGACGGAAAGCAAAGCCGGCTCTCCGTCTTTTTGGACGTTCAGTCCCTTAACAGAAAACTGCAGTGTGAAAGGATTGAATTTAACTTCCTGCGTTGTGATCGTGCGCCCGACAATCGGTTCGGCGTATTTTTTAAGCGCCCAGTTCACTCCGTAAGGGACACCAAGGAAGCCGCCGGCTGTGTAGGCGGCTGCCAAGGCTCCGATGATTCCGGTTGTTATCCAAAGTTTTTTGCCCATATCGTTCCCTCGCTTAGCGGAATAAAAAGACTTCCGACATAGGCAAAAGTATGACTACTTTGTAAGCTTGATCTCTAAAATTTCGCTCGGATTGTGCACAATGAGATCTGCGCCCCACAGCTCGACAGGCTGCGGTGAACCGAGATATCCCCATTTCACGGCAACCGAGAAAACGTTAGCTTCGTTGGCTGCATCAATATCTCGTTTGTCGTCGCCGGCATAAATGGCCTCAGAAGCTTTAGCGTCAATGCTTTTCAGAGCAAAAAGAATCGGTTCGGGGTTCGGTTTGGAAACTTTGAGCGTGTCCCCGCACACGACCACAGCTGGTTCGAGCTTATGGAATTTGATTAAAGGATGAACAAAGCGGGCGTGCTTGTTGGTAATGATGCCCCAGCTTGCTCCTTGAGCTTTGATGTTGTCAATCATTTTCGGAACGCCTTCAAAAAGATGAGAGTGCTCCGCCATATGGGCTTCGTAATAGTCCAAAAACTCTTTGACCATTTCAGCGTAGCCAGGATCATCCGGGTGGATGCCGAAAGCCGCACCAAGAAGGCCTCGTGCGCCGCTGGATGCGGTTTTGCGAAGCGTCTCAAAGGGGAGGGGCGTCAAACCTCGGACTTCTCGAAGATGATTAGCCGCTGCCGCTAGATCCGGCGCAGAATCCAGCAATGTGCCGTCAAGATCAAATAAATAAACGTTGGGATGTTCGGTCATGACAAAAAGAAAGGGGTCGCAAACGACCCCTTTTTTACAAGTTAATGCAATAGATTACTTGTTGCGTGTGCCCTTAACTTCGATAACGGCACGACGGTTCGGCTGCAGGCATTCGATCAACTGTTTGAATGTCTTGATTTCGCCCTTAGCAGAAGGATTCGGGCAGTTGACGACAGGGTCAGCCTGGCCTTTGCCTTCGGCGTGGATACGAGCAGCAGGAACGCCGTGTTCAGCCAAGAAAGTCTTGACGGCGTCTGCACGACGCTGAGACAGTTTCTGGTTGTAGGCAGCACCGCCGATACGGTCGGCGTAGCCATTGATCATGACAACGTCAAGTGTCAAGCCGGACATACGGCTTGTGAGTTCTGTCAACTTGGCGATGCCTTCGGGTTTCAGAACGGCTTTGTTGAAGGCGAAGAGTGTGTCGGCAGAAAGAGTAACTCTTTCTGCGCCGGCTTCGCACTTAATAATGTCTGTGTCGCACTGGCAGTTCTGGCCAAGAGCGCCCTGGGCTTCTGCCAGAGCAGGAGTCCAATAGCCGGTGCGGACGCACAGGCCGAAATTAGTCATCAATGTTTGGCCGGCTGCCTGAACATAAGGATTAGCAGGGGCATCAGCTGCGCAAACAGCACCGGAAGCAGCTAACGCTACAGAAGCGATAAGCATTCCGAATTTTGTCTTTGTATTCATCATTTTCCTCTTTTGATGCAGTAAAACCACACAACATACGGCAAATTCAGGGATCGGCCGCTATGCATTCCGAGTGTATAACCACCGGTCCGCTAATTAAAATCGTCCCGTAGTATCTCACACACCCTATTCTGCCACGACATGATATTACTTTTTGTAAGTAACTTGCCCCGATCAGGCCTAAGTAATTTTTCCTGTTGTATATTTGCAACAAGGGAACCGCTCACCCAAACCTGATGTACGCATTGTGCTTCAACCGCGTAAATAACGTTTGATAACACATCCAAAACGGGCATAGTTACAAGCTGTGACATGTCAATGACAGCTAGGTCCGCGAGCTTCCCAACTGCAAGGGAGCCCACGTCACAATGCAATTTTAACGCGTTAGCTCCGTTTATTGTTGCCATACGAATAATTTGATTGACCGTGAGCTCCGTCGGGTCTTGAGAAAATCCCTTAGCGATGAGACCTGCCGTCCGCATTTGCTCGAACATGCTCAGAGAGCAGGCGCTCGCTGCACCGTCGGTTCCCAAGGCAACGTTGACGCCGGCCTTTAAAAGTTTGACGACGGGACTTGCGCCGCAGCCGAGCCGCATATTGCTCACGGGACAGTGGACGACGGATGCGCCGCTTTCGGCAAGCAGTTCGATGTCGCGGTCGGAAAGAGCAACACAGTGCACGGCAATCGTCCGTTCATTCAGGCAGCCTAATTTGGCCAAATATTCCACCGGAGAGCACCCGAATTCTTTTATGGCGTTCTGTCTTTCTTCTTCGGTCTCGGAGAGATGAATCTGCCAGGTTGTGTCCAGCTCTTCGGCTAACCGCATGGATGCCTGCAAAGCTTCCGCAGTGACGGAATAGGGAGCATGCGGTGCAATATTGATAGAAAGGCCGGGATCGTCTTTGTGACGTGCGGCGAGTGCTCGGGCGCCGCTCAAAGCATCTTCTTCTCCTTTGTACTCAGCATTCGGGTACTTGATTACAAACGCACCCTGAACGACACGCAGTCCGACTTCTCTCAGCGCTTTGGCAGCAGAATCCGGGAAGAAATACATGTCATGGCACGTCGTTGTACCTCCTCGGAGCATTTCAGCGCCTCCGAGCAGGGCACCGTCATAGACGAATTCCGGACTCATCAGCTGCCCTTCAATGGGCCAAATGCATTTGGTGAGCCAGTTAGGCGTTGTGAGATCAGAGCCCACGCAGCGGAGAAGATTCATGGAAGCATGGGTATGGCAGTTCACAAAGCCTGGCATAACCACGTTATCGGGGAGCTCAAAGACTTCTTTGGCTTCAACGTTCTTGAGATCTGCAGGCGGGATCAGCGCGGCAATTCTTCCGTTTTCAATTGCCAGGCCATAGTTCTCCAGAACTTCAGTGTCGCCCTCAAGCGGAATGATCCAGCGGGGAAGAAGGAGTTTTTCGGTCTGCATATTCTTCTCCTATTAGAAATTAGAGGTTTTTCGGTTGAAACGGCTGAATGGCGTCCAACTCTTCCTTCATTAGCGCCTTTTGCTTTGCCAAATCCTAGACCGCCTGCAGCTCGAGCCAAAAGATTTCTTCTAGGCCGAAGTATTTCGAAAGCCGCAGCGCAGTGTCCGGTGTGATAGCGCGCTCTCCGGCAATAATTTGACTCAGGCGCGTCTGAGGAACGTGAATGTCTTTTGCGACTCGGTAAACGGAAAGTTTTAGAGGCTCAAGAAACATGGTCTTGAGAACCATGCCGGGGTGCAATGCTTCCAGATTTTTCATAGTAACGCCTCTCGATAGTATCGTATTACGATAGCACACTAAAAACGATTTATAAGCGTTTTGAGGCACAGAGCTGTTAAGTCCACTAAAATTGACGGGTTATTTTTACAGTCCGTTAGCCCGGACGCATTAAGAAGGATTTGTTAGATGGCTGACAACGACCACAACAACGAAAACGAAAAAGACAAAGAAGAGCAGGAGCAGGACATCTCTGATGAGACCGGTTCTGAGACACTCGAGAATCAGGCTGAAGAGTCCGGCGACGCCGGGGAGGGCGAGAAAAAGAAAAGTCGCTCCCGCAGCCGCCGCGAGAACACGCCTGACTGGAATCTCATTCGCCAGCAGGTAAATAAGGCCGAGCCGATTTCTCTGGAAGATGAAATGAAGCGCTCCTACCTTGATTACGCGATGAGCGTGATCATGGGCCGAGCACTGCCCGACGTGCGTGACGGTTTAAAACCCGTTCACCGTCGTGTGCTCTTCGCGATGTTCGAATTGAACAACATGTGGAACACACAGCATAAGAAGTCTGCTCGTGTGGTCGGTGACGTGATCGGTAAGTACCATCCTCACGGTGACGTCGCAGCTTACGAAACAATCGTTCGTATGGCTCAGGACTTTTCCATGCGTTATCCGTTGGTCGACGGCCAGGGCAACTTCGGTTCTGTCGACGGTGACGGCGCCGCTGCTATGCGTTACACCGAAGTTCGTTTGAAGAAGCTTTCTTCCGAAATGCTCCGCGGTCTGGATGAAGACGCAGTTGATTTCGCTCCGAACTACGACGGCACGCAGAAAGAGCCGACCGTTCTTCCGACAGTGTTCCCAGAGCTTCTGATCAATGGCTCCGCCGGTATCGCGGTCGGTATGGCAACGAACATTCCTCCGCACAACCTGCGTGAAACCGTGAACGCCTGCTTGCTGGTGCTTCGTAACCCTGAATGCACCATCGACGAAATTATTAAAGTCATGCCGGCTCCGGACTTCCCCACAGGCGGCATTCTTTACGGTTTGTCCGATGTCCATGAGGCCTATCGCACCGGCCGAGGCAAAGCGATTATTCGTGCCAAGACCCACATTGAAGAATGGGACAACGGCAACCGCGAATCCATCATCATCGACGAGATTCCGTATCAGGTCAACAAGCGTCTGCTCCTTGAGAAGATCGCTCAGCTCGTCGCTGAAAAGAAAATTGACGGCATGTCCTTCGTTCGCGACGAATCCGATAAGAACGGTATGCGCGGCGTGATCGAACTGAAGCGCGGCGCCAATGCCAATGTCGTTCTGAACCTTCTTTATAAGAACACCCAGCTGCAGGACAGCTTCGGTATCAACCTGGTGGCGCTTGTCAACGGCCAGCCGAAACAGCTCAACATCAAAGAAATCCTAGTTGAGTTCTTAAGCTTCCGCCGTGAAGTCGTGACTCGCGTCACGATGTTCCGCCGCGATAAAGCTCGCGCCCGCGTGTACCTGGTTGAAGGTCAGGCAATCGCGCTGGCGAACCTTGATGACTTCATCAACATCATCCGTACTTCTGCCAACGCCAAGATTGCCGAGGAAAGACTGCTGGAGCGCGAATGGCCGGCTCATGAAGCCGCCGAGATGATCAAGCGCGCCAACCTTGATAAGAAATTCCTGCGTCCCGAAGACGAAGACATGACGCTCGGCCTCACGGATCAGGAAACCTACCGCTTAAGTTCCATGCAGGCTAAGAACATTCTTCAGATGCGCCTGCAGAGCCTGACCGGCTTGGAACAGGAAAAGATTCACGCAGAATATAAAGAACTCGTGGACACTATTATTGATTTGACCGACATTCTGGCGAAGCCCGAACGCGTCACCGCGATCATTGCCGACAGCCTTGAAACCGTTGCAGCCGAATTCGGCGACGAAAGAAAGACTCAGATTGTTGCCAATGCAGAAAACGTCAAGACAAAAGACCTGATCCCGCTGAGAGAAATGGTCGTAACCCTGACGGATACCGGCTACATCAAGAGCCAGGCTTCGATCGAATACCGCGCTCAGAAACGCGGCGGTCAGGGCAAACGCGCCGCCCAAATGAAGGAAGGCGACATTATTAATCAGCTGTTTGTGGCTACAACGCACGACGTGCTGCTGTGCTTCACCAACAAGGGCCGTCTGCACTGGCTCAACGTTTGGGATGTGCCCGAGGGTTCTTCCTCTTCCAAGGGGCGTCCGATCGTCAATATGCTTGAACTCACGGATGACGAAAAAGTCACTGCCGTTCTGCCGATCTCCGATGAGGATTACGCCAAAGATCTCTATATCTTCATGGCCACTGCTGACGGTACGGTCAAGAAGACACCGATCGGCGACTTCAAGAACCAGAGAAGAGCCGGTATCAACGCCATCAATCTGCTTGAAGGCGACGTTCTGGTCGGTGCTGCCGTGACCGACGGCAAGCATGATGTCATGCTCTTTAGCGACAACGGCAAAGTTGTCCGCTTCTCCGAAGATGAAGTTCGCGCCATGGGCCGTGCCGCAACCGGCGTTCGCGGTATGAGACTCGATGAAGGCCAGAAGGTCATTTCCATGCTGGTCTGCGGCGATGACGAAGACGTGACGGTTCTGACCGCTACTGAGTTCGGCTACGGCAAACGTTCTCCGCTGGCTGAGTACACACGCCACGGCCGCGGCACGAAGGGCATTATTTCGATCCAGACGACCGAGAGAAACGGCAAGGTCGTTTCCGCACTCCTCGTAAAAGAAAACGACGAAATCATTCTGCTGACCTCTACCGGCAAGCTGGTTCGTACCCGTGTCAACGAGATCCGCGTCCTCGGCCGCAACACTCAGGGCGTGACACTCATCTCGATGGAAGAAGGCACCAAGCTCGTAGGTCTTGAGCGCGTGACCGAAAACGATGACGGAGACAATGCTTCCGATAATGCAGCGGTTGAAGCCGAAGTGGTCTCGGAAACGGAGGCAGAAGAAGCCGAACTCGAAGCAAAAGACGAGGCCATCCTCAAGGAAGAAGAAAATGACGAGAATCTTTAATTTTGCGGCCGGCCCTTCGGCCATGCCTTTGCCTGTGCTTGAACAGGCAGCCTCGGAAATGACCGACTGGCACGGTGTCGGATACTCCATTCTGGAGATGAGCCACCGCAGCAAAGAATTCATGGGCATTTATCGCGAAACCGTGGAAATGCTTCGTGAGCTCTACGGTATTCCCGAAGAATATGAAGTCATGTTCGTTCAGGGCGGCGGCCATCTGCAGTTTGCCATGATCCCGCTGAATTTTGCAGTGGGCGGAATCGGCAACTACGCCGTGGACGGCGTTTGGAGCCGCAAAGCTTTTAACGAAGCACAGAAGATCGGCGAGGCTGCCGAAGTTGCCTGCACTGAACTCAGAGCCCCTCGTCAGGACGAACTCGCAGTCACCGACGGCGCTGCTTATCTGTATTACTGCTCCAACGAAACGGTCAACGGCATTCGTTACTGGTATCGCCCGGAAGTCAATGTTCCCTTGATTGCCGATATGTCCAGTGACTTCCTGTCTCAGCCGGTCGATATTTCTAAGTACGGTCTGATCTTTGCCGGTGCTCAGAAGAACTTCGGTCCAGCCGGTCTCACGGTCGTGATCGCCCGAAAGGATCTTTTAGGCCGCGCCGAGTCGACAACGCCGACCATGCTCGACTATCAGACCTATGCGAACTTCGAATCGATGTACAACACACCGCCGACCTTTGCGATCTACATTTCGCACTTGGTCTGCAAGTGGCTGCTTGCCGAAGGCGGCGTCAAGGAAATGGAGAGACGCTCCATTCTGAAGAGTCAGAAGATTTACGACGCGATCGATAACTCGGACGGTTTCTACTACAACAACATTGAAAAGCGGTCCCGCTCCCGCATGAACGTGGTCTTCAATCTGAAGAACGAAGAGCTCAATCAGCTCTTCATTGAAGAAGCGCTTCAGAAGGGCCTGGCCAACATCAAGGGCCATAGAATCGTCGGCGGCATGCGTGCTTCGCTCTACAACGCGGTCAGCGTGGAAGCCGCAGAAGCTCTGGCCGATTACATGAAGGCTTTTGCCGAACGTCACAGCTAAGAGCCGAGCCATGTCTGTCAACGAAGAACTGCTTCCTCTTCGTAATAAGATCGACGGGCTCGATTCCGAGCTCGTCCGCCTGCTCAACGAGCGGGCGGAGGTCGCCAAAGAAATCGGCGAGATCAAGGCTCGGGCCGGTCTCCCGGTTTACCGACCCGAACGCGAAGCGGAAGTTTTAAGAAAGATCTGCGGTAAAAACGAAGGGCCTCTGCCCAATGAATCTTTAGTGGCCATCTGGCGTGAGGTCATGTGCGCCTGCCGCGGCCTTGAGTCCGAACTGAAAGTGGCTTACCTCGGTCCTCGCGGAACGTTCAGCGAACAGGCGATGATTCGTCAGTTCGGCTCCGGTGTGGTCGGAATGCCCTCTGGCAGTATCGAAGAGGTCTTTAGAAAGGTTGAGTCCGGTGATGCCGCCTACGGTATTGTTCCGATAGAGAACTCCACCGAAGGGGCGGTCAACCGCACCATGGACTATCTGCTGAAGACATCGCTCTTCATCGTAGGCGAATGTTCCATTCCGATTCAGCACAACTTGATGACGCGCTCCGGCACGATGGAAGGCATCACTCGCGTCTATTCGCACCCTCAGTCTCTCGGACAATGCGTCCAGTGGCTCAATCGCAATGTGCCTTCTTTAGAAAGACTGACTGCTGAGAGCAACGGAGAGGCTGCGCGTTTGGCTTCCGAGAATCCGGCTTATGCGGCGATTGCCGGTGAAGTCGCGGCAAAGATTTTCGGGCTGCAGATTGTGGCGGCCAATATTCAGGACTCCAACACCAACCGTACGCGTTTCCTGATCTTAGGCCGCGAGCCTGCCGAGCCTTCCGCTAATCCGCAGGAAGATAAGACCTCCCTGATTTTCTCCGTGCCGCATCGAGCCGGTTCGCTTTATCAGGCTTTAAAGCCGTTCGATGATTTCGGTGTGTCCATGATGAGACTGGACTCACGCCCTGCTAAGCGCGGAACGTGGGAATATTTCTTCTACACCGACATTGAGGGCAACATGAGCGAGCCCAAGATTCGAGAAGCGCTGGAGATTTTCCGTGAAGGCTGTGCCTCTCTGAAATGTCTGGGTTCTTATCCGACGGAGAAGAATTTTCGCCGAGCAGATACTGAAGGATCAAATTTATGACCGAAACAACAATTACCACACCTTCTTGGGTGCAGGCTTTAGATAAATACGTTGCAAGCAAACCGATTGAAGACGTTGCGGCTGATTTAGGTCTAAAACCCGAAGAAATCATCATGCTGGTCGCCAACGAGAACCCGAACGGTATGAGTTCTAAGGTTAAAGAGGCGGTTGCAACTGCCGCCTTGAATCTCAACCGTTATCCGGATGCCGACGCCTATCATCTTCAGAAAGCCATCGCAGAAAAATACGGCGTGCCGCAGGATTGGGTTGTGATCGGCAGCGGCTCGAGCGAATTGTTGGGTTTGGCCGCCGAGACCGTTTTGTCCGAAGGTACAACGGCGATTTATCCGCAGTATTCTTTCTCGCTGTATCCGATGGTTGCTCGCTTGTGCGGAGCCGAGACGATTGAAATTCCGTCAACGGGAGACTTCAACGCCGACCTCGACGCAATGGCCGACGCCGTGGATGAGCGCACCCGTTTGATCTTCTTAACGAATCCTAACAACCCGACGGGAACCTACCTTGCCGAGAAAGACATTCTCGCCTTCCTGGATAAGATTCCGCCGACGGTGATGGTCTTGTTTGACGAAGCTTATGTCGAGTTTCTCGAGCCCGCACTGCGCTGTGACTCAATGGAAATCGTTCGTCTGCACCCGAATGTGATGGTCGCACGCACTTTCTCCAAGGCTTACGGTTTGGCAGGTGCTCGCGTCGGTTACGGTATCGCTCAGCCGGGACTGCTTTCCATGCTGAACCGCGTTCGTCATCCGTTCAACGTGAATGATCTTTCTCAGATTGCGGCTCTGGCTGCCCTGCAGGATCAGGAGTTTGTCGAGAAGACTCTGGAGGTCAACCGCAAAGGCATCAAGTTCCTTTCCGAGGCTTTTGATGCACTGGGACTCCCGTACATGGGCCTGCACGCTAACTTCATTACCGTCAAAGTCGGACCGCATGCCGACGATATCGTTCAGTACCTGCTGAAAAAAGGCATTATCGTTCGCCGCATGAAGTCTTATGACTTGCCGGAATGGATCCGCGTGTCTGTCGGGACGCCCGAACAGAACGAACGCTTCCTGGAAGTTCTGAAAGAAGCATTAGCTAAGTTCGAGGAGACATCTGCATGAAAATGGCAGTGATCGGCTGCGGCCTCATCGGCGGATCGATGGCGCTCAGCTGGAAAAGAGCCGGGATTGTCGACGAAGTGATTGCTTTCGGACACAATCCGGCCACTCTGCAGAAGGCTTTGGATAAAGGCGCAGCAGATACCGTGACGACTTCGATGGAAGAGGCTGTCAAAGATGCGGACATCGTTGTCAGCGCCGTTCCCGTGGAGGCGATGGAATCCGTTTTTACGGAAATGGCTCCGTTCCTTAAGTCTGATGCCGTGGTTACTGATGTCGGATCTACCCGTCAAACCGTGATTGCGGCTGCGCGCAAAGGACTCGGCGATAAGTTTCATCAGTACGCCCCGGCACATCCCATTGCCGGCGGCGAAATGCCGGGCGTGGATTATGCGTCTGCCGATCTTTTTGACGAAAAAGTCGTCATCTCGACGCCGGATGAAGGAATGGATCCGAAGGTCGTTACCTTCATCGAAGAGGCGTGGCGTAAGGCCGGCGCACGCGTGCAGGCTATGAGCCCGCTTCAGCATGACCTGACGTTTGCCTCTGTCAGCCATTTGCCCCATGTCCTGGCTTATGCCTTGGTGGACATGATTGCGAGAGAAGAAAACGCCCAAGAAAAACTCAAGATGGCCGGCGCCGGTTTCAGAGATTTCACGCGTATTGCTTCGAGTTCTCCGGTGATGTGGCGCGACATCTGCCTGTCCAATCGCGAAGCGTTGTCTCACGAGCTCGAACGCTATCGTGCTTCTTTGGACACACTTCAAAAATATATTGATGAGTCCGACGGAAAGGCTTTGGAAAGCGTTTTTGAAAACGCCGTCAGAAACCGTCGCGGCTTAGTCTTCCCCGGAAAATAAGGATAACAACGATGGAAGAAATTTTAAAACTTGATCCGATTATGAAGGTCGGAGGCTCGGTGGACTTACCGGGCTCTAAAAGCATCTCTAACCGAGCACTGCTTTTAGCGGCACTGTCCGAAGGGACAACCGAATTAAATAATTTGCTGGTCGCCGAAGATACGGAAATGATGATCGGCGCACTGGAGACGCTCGGTGTCAAACTCGAAGTTTCCAACGACGGCACAGAAGTGAAAGTGGAAGGCTGCGGCGGCAACTTCCCTGTGAAGAAGGCTGATCTTTTTCTCGGGAATGCCGGTACCGCTATGCGTCCGTTGTCTTCCTCTTTGGCGTTCAGTGGCGGCGAATACGTATTGGACGGCGTCGCTAGAATGCGTCAGCGCCCGATCGCCCATCTTGTAGAAGCATTGAATTCTGTCGGCGGCCGCCTCTCTTATCTTGGAGAGCCGGGATTCCCACCGATCAAGATTGAACCGGCAACCAGGATTAATAGCGACATTGTCCATGTTCGCGGCGATGTTTCCAGTCAGTTCGTTTCCGGTCTGCTGATGGCCGCTCCGCTGATTGCTCCGGAACAGGGTTTGAGAATCCGCATTGACGGAGAGCTGATCAGCTCTCCGTACGTCTCACTGACGTGCCGCCTGATGGAACGCTTCGGTGTTGAGGTAAAAACTTCCGAAAAAGACTTCCTTGTGCCTCGTACTCTGTACAAAGCACCCAGCGTTTTTGAAGTAGAAGCCGATGCTTCGAGTGCTTCATACTTCCTGGCTCTCGGTGCGCTCGTCGGTCCCCTCAAAATTAACGGTATCGGAGCCGACAGCGTCCAGGGCGATGCGGCCTTCGTCGAATATCTTGTGAAGATGGGCGCCGCGGTGACCCGCGGAGAGAACTGGATCAAGACCGGTCCGAGCCGCTACGGTCATAAACTGCACGGTCTGCAGGCCGATGTTCGTCCGATTCCGGATGCAGCGATGACGTTTGCCGCCATGGCACCGATGTGCGAAGGTCCGACAATCCTTCGAGGCATCTCCAGCTGGAGAGTCAAAGAGACCGATCGTATTGCCGCAATGCACAACGAGCTTACCAAAGTCGGCTGCAGAGTGGAAAGCACGGACGACATGATCAAAATTACGCCGCCTGTAAAACTCAGAAGCGCTGTTTTTGATACCTACAAAGACCATCGCATGGCGATGTGTATGTCCCTGATTGCTGCAGGAGGCGTGCCCGTTGAGATTCGTGATCCGAACTGCGTGAGAAAAACATTCCCCGATTACTTTGAACGTTTGGCCGGCGTTGTGGAGAAATAATGAGTCAAGTTGATGTCATCGCGATTGACGGACCGGTAGCTTCCGGAAAAGGAAGCGTTTCTTCCGGCGTTGCCAAGGCTTTGGATTTTCATGTGCTGGACAGCGGCGCGCTCTATCGTCTGACGGCTCTGGCCTGCATGAACCAGTGTGTGGATTTGAGCGACGCTGCTGCGGCGGAAAAGGTCGCCCAGTCACTTAACCCGTTGTTTAAGGACGGAAAAATCTATCTGGAAGGCAAAGAGGTTACCGATGCAATCCGTACGGAAGAAGTCGGATTGAATGCAAGCAAAATTGCTGCTTATCCAGGCGTCAGAAAAGCTTTATTTGAACTGCAGAGAAGATCTGCAGTTGCACCCGGCCTTGTGGCTGACGGCCGCGACATGGGAAGCGTGGTTTTTCCCGAAGCTCGGCTGAAAATCTTTTTAACAGCATCGGCTGAGTCGCGTGCAAAAAGACGCTATAACCAGTTGAAAGAAAAAGGAATCTCAAGTAATATTGACGACCTCGTTTCCGACTTGAAGGATCGTGACAGACGTGATATGGAGCGATCTGTGGCACCTTTGAAGCCGGCAGAGGGCGCGCGAATCCTCGATTCGTCCGGCCTTACTCTGCAGGAAACGATCGATCTGGTTCTCGCCTGGTACCGCGAGAGCAAGGCTTGAAAAAGCCTCTTTACCGTGCCCCTGACGCCCATCCGGTCGTCGGGAATTTTTAACCCGTTCTGATTATTTTTATCAGAGCAAACAGTTATTTACATGACCAACACTACTACCAAGCCTACCGAATCCTTTGCCGATTTGTTCGCAGAAAGCCTTGCTAAACAGGAAATGAAGCAGGGTGAAGTTATCCCCGCAGAAGTCGTCCGCGTTGACTACAACTACGTCGTTGTTAACGCCGGCCTCAAGAGCGAATCCTTCATTCCTATCGAAGAATTCAAGAACGACCGCGGCGAAGTCGACGTTAAGGTTGGCGATTTCGTTTCCGTTGCTATCGAAAGCCTCGAAAACGGATATGGCGACACGGTCCTGTCCCGCGATAAGGCCAAGCGCCTGGCTGCCTGGATGAACCTCGAGAAAGCCCTCGAAACCGGCGAACTCGTTACTGGTACTGTTACCGGCAAGGTTAAGGGCGGCTTGACTGTGATGACCAACGGCATCCGTGCATTCCTGCCGGGTTCTCTGGTTGACACACGTCCCGTTAAGGACACAACGCCCTACGAAGGCAAGACCATGGAATTCAAGGTCATCAAGCTTGACCGCAAACGCAACAACGTCGTTCTTTCTCGTCGCGCTGTTGTCGAAGCTTCCATGGGCGAAGAAAGAGCCAAACTCCTTGAAACACTCAAGGAAGGCGCTATCGTCAAGGGTATCGTTAAGAACATCACTGACTACGGTGCATTCGTTGACCTCGGCGGTATCGACGGTCTTCTGCACATCACCGACCTCGCATGGCGCCGCGTTCGTCATCCGAGCGAAGTCCTCGAACAGGGGCAGGAAATCACCGCTAAGGTTCTGAAGTTCGATCAGGAAAAGAACCGTGTTTCTCTCGGTATCAAACAGCTCGGCGAAGATCCTTGGATTGGCATCGCCCGCCGTTACCCGCAGGGCACACGTCTCTTCGGTAAGGTCACCAACATCACCGACTACGGTGCTTTCGTTGAAATCGAAGCCGGTATCGAAGGTCTTGTCCACGTTTCCGAAATGGATTGGACAAACAAGAACGTTGATCCGAAGAAAGTCGTTCAGCTTGGCGAAGAAGTTGAAGTCATGGTCCTCGAAATCGACGAAGAACGTCGTCGTATCTCCCTCGGCATGAAGCAGTGCAAACCCAATCCTTGGGAAGAATTTGCCGCTACACACCAGAAGGGCGACACAGTTAAAGGCCAGATCAAGTCCATCACCGACTTCGGTGTTTTCATCGGCCTTGAAGGCGGCATCGACGGTCTCGTTCACCTCTCCGACCTGTCCTGGACAGAACCCGGTGAAGAAGCCGTTCGCAAGTACAAGAAGGGCGAAGAACTCGAAGCAGTTGTTCTCTCTATCGACGTGGAACGTGAACGTATCTCCCTCGGTGTTAAGCAGATGAGCGGTGACCCGTTCAACAACTTCTGCTCCACACACGAAAAGGGCTCCGTTGTCACCGGTAAAGTGAAGTCCGTTGAAGCCAAGGGTGCTGTTATCGACCTCGGTAACGACACAGAAGGCTATCTGCGCGCCAGCGAAATCGGTCCGGACCGTGTTGAAGACGCTCGCAATGTTCTGAAAGAAGGCGATGAAGTTACAGCCGCGATCACCAACATCGATCGCAAAGCTCGCTCCATCCAGCTGTCCATTCGTGCTAAAGACCAGGCTGAAACTCGTGAAGCCATGGCTAAGATGGAAGAAGACGCCCAGGCCGGTACAACCAACCTCGGCGCTCTCCTGAGAGCTAAGCTCGAACAGAACAAATAATTTATAGCGAGGTTGCAATGACTAAGTCAGAACTCATTGCGCTGCTTGCCGCTGATCCGGCAGTCATCGGAAATCATCTGACCGCTCGCGATGTTGACGATGCTGTTAATTCGATTCTGAATGCTATGACTGCCGCGTTAGCACAAGGCAGCCGGATTGAAATCCGTGGCTTTGGAAGCTTTTCGCTCAATTACCGTCCGCCTCGCGTGGGCCGTAATCCGAAGAGCGGAGATACTGTCGAAGTTCCCGCCAAGATCGTGCCTCACTTCAAGGCCGGTAAGGAAATGCGTGAACGCGTAGACAAGTTGGCTGACGATTAGTCTCGGCTCGGCATAAGTTAGTTGCCCAGGCCCGGTTGTGTAAGCAACCGGGCCGCTTTTTTTTCGGTTCTGACGCAATGAGTTGTTCTAGGACAAGGCATTTGCGAATACAATGGATTATTTTTAGAGAAAGCTGCAGGTTATCCTATGGATTTTGAGCTTTGGTACCTTATATTGGTTCCGCTTCTTTTCGCGGCCGGCTGGTTTGCCCGTTCATTCGACATCAAAGAAAATCAGACGATCGCCAACGAAAAAGACACGCTGTACAAAGGCGTGGACCTTCTTCTCAGCAATAAACAGGACCAGGCCATTGATGCCTTTATCAATCTGGTCAAACTCGATCCGGATACGGTTGAAATGCATTTTTCTCTTGCGGGGCTTTTCCGCCGCCGCGGAGAATTTGACCGCGCAATCAAGATTCATAACGTCTTGGTTAACCGTGAAGATCTGCCGAAGAAGATTCGTTCCAGAGCCCTCTATGAATTGGGCGAAGACTACCTGAAGGCCGGTCTTTGGGATCGCGCCGAAGAGTGCTTCTTAAAGCTTTCTGACACCAGTGAGAGCTATAAAACGATTGCTCGCAAGGAACTTCTGCATATCTACGAAACGGAAAAAGAATGGCAGAAGGCCATTGACGAGGCCAACATTATTCAGCGTCAAAGCGGTGAAGATCAAAGCACGCGTATCGCACAGCTTTACTGCGAACTGACGCAGCAAAATCTCTACTTTAAGAATTTCAAGGGTGCGGCTGAAGCACTCGAAAAAGCCCTTAAAGTAGATCCCAACAATAAGCGCGCCCTGATTATCAAGGGCAAGATGCTCAAGGCAAAGGGCGACATCGACGGTGCCCTGGCGACATGGAAACAAGTCGGTCAGATTTCTCCTGTCTATGGAACGCTTGTTGTCGAACAGATTGCTTCTCTGCTTCTTGAAGCCGGACGCAAAGAAGAGGCCGTTAAATATTTGGAAGACTTGTTTAAGGACGGCTCTACCACCGATGAAGTCGATACCGCAGGTATTCTGCTCGGTAAAGCCGGCAGCTCTAAGGAAGCCATTACGCTGATCCAGGAACATCTGAAGACTCAGCCGACCTTGGTGGCCTTTTACCGTTTAATCGATCTGCGTTTGGCCAATGAGCCTGAAAACGAATCGCTAAAGCAGTTGCATGGTTTATTAAAGAATATGCTCAGTAAAGCGGTTCG
>URYO01000009.1 GCA_900552195.1 uncultured Sutterella sp.
CTAAGCCGCCTGTTCCGTGTCTGCCGAGAACAGAAACATTGGCGAGGTGTTTTCCGTTTCCGGAAATGAACACAATCGCGTGCATCTTGTTGTTGGCACTGACATAAGTAAAGCGATAAGCATTCTGTCCCGGAATCTGAACCGGATTGCCGAGAACTCTCATTCCCTGCTGCTTGTAGTTGTTTGCCATGATTTGAGCGGCTTCTTTCGGAGCTTTGTCCGAAGGAATGACGGTGATGAGCACGCCTTCCCCTGCCTTACGGCTGGCGAATAAAGTTGCGAAGGTATTCGGTGGGACAGAGCCCGGCTGCATTTTCTGCTGAGCCCAGTCACCGGTCAGCGGTAAAGAAAAGTAGGGGCAGGTGAAATCAGCAGCGGTTGCAGGAAGGCAGACAAAAGTTGCGCAGGCGGCAACGGCTGAAGTGAAAGCGAAAAATTTTCTTCTTAGCACGATGATCATCCTTAGGATTGTTTGTAACAAAGTATTTCTCATTTTAGTGCTTTTAGCATGAAAAAAGCGCCGGATGATCGACGCTTTTAGAACAAACACTCAGAGGTGCTAATTACCTGATGCAACGTTCAAAACATTGCCTTCCAAGTCTTGTCGGGAGCCGTTGTTGAGTTTTGCGCGTTCCTTATCGCGGATCTCTTCTGCACGCTCGCCGACCCAGTAATTGGCGTTCTTGATGCCGAGTTTTTCCGGGTGGAAAACCGGGTCAAGACCGATAGCAAGCTGCTTTTCATAGTCGCGCAAGCAGAGGAATGCCTTCTTGTTCAGCAGCAAAATGGCGATGATGTTCAGCCAAGCCATCAGACCGACGCCGATGTCGCCCACGGCCCATGCCAGATCCGCCGTTTTAACGGCGCCGAAGATGCAGGAGCCCATGACAAACAGCTTGAGGATGAAGAATAAGAACGGACGGTGTAGTTTTCTATTGATGTAGGAAACGTTGGTTTCTGAAATGTAGTAGTAGGAAAGGATCGTTGTGAAAGCAAAGAAGAACAGAGCGATGGCGACGAATGCCTGTCCGAATCCGGGCATTAAGCCTTCAACCGCAGCCTGGGTGTAGGCAGGACCTGTGGCGACGTCTTTCAGACCGATGAACATCGGGGCATTGTCGGGACCGACAACGTTATAGCTTCCGGTGATGAGGATCATGAAAGCAGTGGCAGAGCAAACGAGCAGCGTGTCAACGTAGACAGAGAAGGCCTGAACCAACCCTTGTTTTGCCGGGTGGCTGACGGAAGCTGCGGAAGAAGCGTGAGGGCCGGTACCTTGGCCTGCTTCATTAGAGTAGATGCCGCGTTTGACACCCCAGGAGACTGCCAGACCGATGATGGCGCCGAAAGCAGCGTCTACACCGAAGGCGCTCTTGACGATGAGCACAAGGACGTCGTCCAGCAGGTCAACGTGCATGAATACGATGACTAGAGAGAAAATCACATAGGCCTGAGCCATGAAGGGCACGACCAGTGTTGTGAAGGCTGCGATTCTCTTTAAGCCGCCGAACACAATGAAGGAGAGCAGAGCTGCGATGAAGCCCGCGGAAATTGCCGGAGCGATGCCGAAGGCGTTTTCCATGGAGGTTGCAATTGCATTAGCCTGCACGCCGGGAAGGAAGAGGCCGCAGGAGAAGATGGTAACAATCGCGAAGAGCCAGGCAAACCACTTGATGCCTAAGCCGCGTTCAATGTAGAAAGCAGGGCCGCCTCGGTATTCACCGTTGATTTTTTCTTTATAGACCTGACCGAGTGTGGATTCGACGAAAGCAGAAGAGGCGCCGAGGAATGCAACCATCCACATCCAGAAGATGGCGCCGGGGCCGCCGAACGTAATGGCAGTTGCCACGCCGGCGATGTTGCCCGTACCGACACGACCTGCAAGGGTCATGGACAAAGCTTGAAAAGAGGAAACACCGGTGACGTTGTCTTTCGGCTGAAAGAGCAGCTGCCACATATGTTTAAGATGTCTGAGTTGTAAGAAACCGCCGCGCAGAGAGAGGAAAAGACCGGCGCCGAGGCAAAGGCAAACCAATGCCGGGGACCAGACAATTCCGTTGACGGTATTAATAAATGATTCCATTTGGCCAAACTCCGAAGGCTTTAAAGTTATTGCATAAAAATAAGGTACCGCAAATTAAATCAAGTTCACGACACAAAAATTAGTTTTTTTTTGATTTTTCAAATAAAAATCCCGAAAAAATTTCAATTATCTCGGTTTTTTTGCGTTATATGGACAAAACAAAAGCCGGGCGGACCCGGCTTCGGTCGAGAGCTGAATTGGATTCAGCTCCGAAATGTTACAGCAAATTAATGCTGGACTTTCTCAAGGATCGGTTCGGAAACGCCCTTCATGCCGACAAGAGTCAGAGCGGTCAGGAAGGCGACCTGAGGACCTTGGAAAGCGTCTTTGGCATTCCAGCGTTCGGACAGAGCATGGTTGTTTTCTTCCGTGCCGCCGGCGCCGAGCGTCGTAGCCGGCAGGCCGTAGAAAAGAGGCACGTTCTGGTCTGTTGCGGCCAGTGTGTATTTATCCAAAGAAATGCCTAAGGACAAGAGAGAACCGTAAGCAGCCTGGATGACGGAGGCGTCATCGGCGTTCATGCCGGCAGGACGGTCACCGATCTGTTCGATCTTCAGGGAGACCATGCCGTCGCCTTCAAGACCCCAGCGCATATTTTCTTCGTCGCAGGCGGCTTCAATGGTTTCAAGAACGGTCTTAACGAAAGCTTCGAGCGCAGGCTGATTGAAGCTGCGGATGTCGAGTTCGGCTTCAGCGCGTGCGGCAATGGCGTTGACGCTGGTACCGCCCTTGATCACGCCGAAGTTGAAGGTGCACTTCGGATCGGTCGGAACTTTGAGTTCGTCAACACGGACGATAGCGCGGGACAGGCCGTGGATAGCAGAGCCGACGATACCGAACTTGTGGAGGCTGTGGCCGCCGGGGCCTTCGAAAATAATGCGGAAGCGTTTGCAGCCGACGGCGCCGCGCAGGATGCGGTGAACGTTGGCGGAGTCGATAGCGATCATGCCGTCATAGTCGTTCTTTTCTTTGAAGAGCGCTTTGCAGCCGCGTAAGTCGCCGTTGCCTTCTTCACCTAATGTGCCGACGAAGACGATGTCGCCGACGGTTTCAATGTTGTTTTCGTTCAGGCAGCGGATAACCTGCAGCATGGAGGCTAAACCGGCCGCGTCATCGGAGATTCCGGGTGCGGCGTAGACGTCTCCGTCTCTGTGAACTTTGCAGTCGGTACCGGCCGGAAAGACGGTGTCGATATGGGCGCCCATGACGAGCGTAGGACCGCTGCCAGTGCCCTTTCTGCGGCCGATGACGTTGCCGATGGCGTCCTGTTTGACATCCGTCAAACCGTACTGTTTGAACATGCCGAGAAGAACCTTTGCTCTTTCTTCTTCATGGAAGGGAGGGGCGGGAGTTTCAGTCAAAATGATCTGGTCGGCAATGCGCTTTTCCTGCTGCTTGACGGCCAGTTCGAGGGCTGCCTCGACCTGAGCGTTAGAGCGCAGGGTTTTGATAATGTCTTGTGTTTTTTCTGTGCAGACGGGACGCGGATCGGTCATATCTTTCCTTTGAGGTTGTTCGATAAAAAGCAGGGCGCCTTGAGTCACCCATAATCCTCAATTGTTTCAGAAAGTTGCCATCGTGAAAAGATGGGGGAGTGGCAAAAGATATTTCAGGGAGAAGTTCACAATAATCATCGAAAAATTAGAATAAACGAGTTTGTCTGAAAAAACAAAAAGCGGAGGCCTTTCGGCGCTCCGCTCGGTATTGCACGCAGGAAATCTTAGAGGGCGGTGATACGTTCGATCTGTTTGCCCGGATCGACGACGATTGCCTTCATGCCGCGTTTTTCAATGGCGTCCTTGCCGTGTTCGGTACAAATGACCGTTGCGCCCTTGGAGACCAATTCTCCGTTGAAGAGAACCTTGCGGCCTTCAATAAAGGAAGCCACCGGCATCTGTGTTGCGAAGTCGTACACTGTGATGTCTGCGTCTGCGCCGACAGAGAGGTGACCTTTGTTTGCCAGACGAAGCATACGAGCCGGGTTCAAAGAGGTCTTCTGAGCAAACTCGCTGAGACTCAGAATATCGAGTTTTACGAGAGATAAGCCCTGAGAGAGGATGACGTTGCGAGGAATGCAGCCGCCGTCCGTGGAGATCGCATCAACGACGAAGGAGCCGTCGTCGCGTTTGGTCTGAGCCAAGGCGATACGGGGCAGCGGAGGATTGATATTGAAGCTTCCGCCCACATTCGTGTCTGCAGCTTCCCAGCGGCGAAGTGCTTCTTCACCGGTCATCAGATCGGAGTAACCGCCGGCGTCATAAACCACGAAGGCTTTTCCGGCTAAGAGTGCGGCTCTCACACCGTCTTTGTCTTCTGTGAAGCCGAAGGCTCTCAGGCAGTTGCCGGTCACTTTGGACTGGATCTTGCCGTCCTTATCGCATGTCAGACGAGTGCCGTTCTTCGGAGAGACATAGCTTTCGCAGAAGATGTTGGGATTAGCTTTGAGCAGATCAATTGCAATGGCTGTTTCTTCCATGGCGTCTTTGATGGCGCCGCGGCAGTAAGCATTGATATGAGCTAAATGCATCGGATAGCCGTCAGCCATCTTGACTGCTTCAATCATGCCGTTGATGTTGGAGCCGTTCTTAGTTGTACCGGCATGCCAGGCAACGTAGGCTCTGCGTTCGAGAGCGGTGCGGATCAGCAGAGAAGAAACTTCCGGTTCGAGCGGATAGTGACCGCCGAGGAGTTTGACGCCAAGCGCGCCTTCTTCCAGAGATTTATCGATCAAGTCGATCATTTCCTGCTGGGAAGGATTGGCATCTTTGAAAGTGAAGGGAGGAGAGGCAAACTGGAGAATTGCCATGTTAATGCCGACGCCGTATTCAGGAACGTTGTCGAGGATGTTGTCCAGAGGACCGGCCATGTCCAGACAGGTCGTGACACCGTTCATTGCCAGCATTCTCGGGCCAAAGGGAGAGCCCCACATTTCACCGAGGTGGACATGGCTGTCAATAATACCGGGCTGAAGGGTTTTGCCGGTGAAGTCGATGACTTCTTTAGCTTCTTCCGAAATGTCGCGCTGGACCTTGGCAATTTTGCCGTCCTGAATGGCGACATCGGCAATGCCGTTGACGGAATTCAGGGGATCGACGACCCAAGCATTCTTGAGAAGTAAGTCGTACATGTTTTCTCCTTAGGATTAATTGATCAAAGGCAGATCAATATGTTTTGAAGATCTCTTTAATTTTTTCCTGATCGGGCCCGAACTTCTTAAGGCTTAACTGAAGCAGGATTCTTGCTTTTTGAGGATTTAAGGTTCCTGAGGGAATAATACCGTTGAGTTGCCACCGCGTCATCCCCTCCGTTACAGGGCCGCTGCCGGTTCGGCTGGAGCGGACGCAGATGACATCTTTAGCCTCCTGAAGGACGGGTTCGAAAACCAAAGGAACCGAACCGTTGCCCGTGCAGCTCAAAACAATACCGTGGAAGCCCTTGTCAACGGCCGCCTCGAGCAAGTCCGGGTTTTGGTCGGCGCAGCAAAGAAGTGCACAGACTCTCGGATATTCGTCAGCGGTGTCTGTTTCTCCGACTTCGAAGCAGGACCGCAGTGTATGCGGCTTGACGGATTCGGTCAGGAAATCAATCTGATCCCCGATGATGTATCCGAGCGGGCCGCTGTTCGGAGACTTGAAGGTTTCTACGGCAACGGTGTTGGTTTTGACGACGTCACGTGCTCCGTGAATCGTGCCGTTAAGCGAAACGAGAACGCCTTTACCGGCCGCTTTAGGAGAACCCGCCAAACGGACGGCATTTAGAAGGTTTAAAGGACCGTCGGCGGAAACCGCTGTAGCCGGTTTCATGGAGCCGGTAAAGACAACAGGTTTCTCAGTCTTTAATGTCAGATTCGCAAAGAATGCGGTTTCTTCCATCGTGTCGGTGCCGTGTGTTACGACAAAACCGTCAAAGTTTTCCTTGGAAAGTTTGTTGATCAGACACACGAGCTCCAGCCAGTTGGAGAGCTTGATGTTGCTCGAACCGATATTGAAAACAGAGAAAGTAGCGATTTCAGCGATGTCATTAAGCTCAGGCAGAGCCGTCACAATTGTATGAATGTCGGCATCCGTGATGCTGTAGCCCGTCATTTGCGTTGCATTTGCACCGCTGCTGACGATGGTGCCTCCGGTTCCGATGACGGCGATTTTCGTTTTTTTCATAGCGGTCTCGTATGTCCGAAAAATAGAGCGCGGAAAGGAAGCCCTTCCCGCGCCGGGGAGAGCTTCTTACCTCATAAAGATGGCAAGAAGAATAACTGCAACAACCATCGGAAGGAAGGTTCTCTTTGCAACGTCAAAAGGATTGGCCTTAGCCAAGCCGGCAACAAGAATGGTGATGCCGGCAATCGGGGAAGCCGTGCGGCCGGCAGCGCCTGCTAAGAAAGCCAGAGAGCCGAGGCTGTGGATCTGCATACCGAATTCCTGAGCATGCGGAGTGACGGCACTGTTGAAGGCCATGGCGCCTGCGTCGCCGCTGCCCATCAGAACGGAGAGGACGAATGGTCCGATCGAGCCGCCCCACTGTGCAATTTCCTTGGACTGAACCATCAAAGCGATGAGGCCTTTAATTAACCCGGAAGCGGTTAAGCCCGCAGCCAGCACGCCGGCGGCAATGATGATGCCCATGATGCTGCCGTAGGAGTCGCCCATACCTTTGAAGAACTGCTTGGAGAACTGCTGCGGGTCGCACATAGCAACGATCAGGCAGACAATCGTACCGATCAGCATGGCTGGTGCAACGCCCATCTTGACCGAGGGAATCCAGAACGTGAACACGAGCATGAGGATGATCGGGATCAGCGGAACGAAAGCCTTGATGGGGCTCGGCTTAAAGGAGGACGTTTCTGCATCGGCGGCAGGGTTGGCTTCCGCCATTTTTTCGCCTTTGTTGTCGCCCAAAACCCAGCAGACAATGCACAGGCCAACGGCGCCGACCACACCGATCATCAGGGAGTAGATGCCGTGATAGCTGATCAGGTCCATGATGGACATATGAGCCATGTCGGAAACATAGGCGTTGTGAGACAAGCCCGGAGAAAGTAGAGAACCGGTGGTGCCCATCAGGACGGCTGCTGCAGCGGCGGCCGGTTTGAAGCCTGCTCTAAGCAGCAGAGGAATCAAGGTCGTACCGACAACGGCGCCCACACCGGCAGCTGAGGGAATAGCGATGTTGATCGCAAAGGTAAGCAGCGAGGTGATCGGAATCATCAGGATGCCGAAGTTGCGGATCGGACGCGTCAGATAATGCACTAAGGAACGGTCGCACTCTGTATAGGTAACGCAATAGGCAAATCCGGTAGCCGAGCAGATGGCCGTGATCAAAGCACCGTTGGTCATGGTTTTGGCAAAGGCGTTTAAGCCGGCCATTGGGGCGAGGGAAATACAGCAGAGAATGAAACCGCCTCCGAACAGCACCATACGGGTTTCGTACTGTTTGATCAGCATGTAGCACATGACGATCAGGACGAGGATGGCAATCCAGCCTGTGATTGGCATAGTTTTCTCCTTTTTATGGGAATTTTGGTTGGAAACCTCTTTGTGGTTTGAGGCTATACCAATATTTTAGGATCAGGCTTCGGAAACCGAAGAATAAAATCTATGCCGCGTTGGAATACTTTATGATTTGTAATTGTCTTTTATTTGTATGAAATTAAAGGATATTTGCCCTATCCGACCGTCAAATCTTCTTTGACCCAAGGTGCGAATTTGAGACTTTCGGGAATAATGTTTTCTTGAATGAATTGCTTAGCAATGTCGGCAATGATCTCGGATTCCACGACAAATTCCTGTTCCCGGCCGATTAAATACACTTCTCGGCTAAAACTGGGTTTTTGCATTTCTCGGACGATGAAATGAGGATGCATGTGAATGTTTTCCAGGACGGTAGTCGGCCGAGAAAATCCCCAGCCGATGCCCTGGGAGACGAGCGTCACTAGAAGTGAATTGGTGTCGACGGAGATTTTGTCCGGAAACCTGAGGCCGTGTGTTTTCATGAACATCTCATTGATTTCTCCGGCGCCGCTTTCGTTCCAGTAGCGAATGAGCGGCAGTCCGCAGACGGCAAGGCGCTGCCAAGTCCAGTTTTGATTAGGGTCTTTTTCAAAAGATTTGGGAAGGATTAGCACAGAAGGTTCATGAAACAGCAGCCTTCTGAAAACATGCGACGGCTCGGTGGAAACGTCGTTCGTGATAATGAGATCGAGCTTTCGCTCAATCAGTCTTTGTATCAGGACATTGGCGCTGGCCGTCAGCATGACGACCTGAGACAGGTTGGGCAGAAGATTTTTGAGGATCGCCACGCCCAGATTTAAATGAAGACTTTCTAAGATCCCGATACGCAGGATCGGCTTAATGTAGTTCTTGCTTTGCAGCGAGGACAAAGAGCGTGTCATCTCGCCTTTGAGACCCCGAAGCTGTCGGTGCAGCAGATGGGCTTCCGGGGTGAGTGTCAGCGGCCGGGAGTTGCGGATGAACAATTCAAAGCCGATGGAATCCTCAAACTTCCGAATGATCTTCGAAACAGCCGATTGAGTGATGCCGAGAGCGTGGGCAACGGCAGAGAAGCTTCGAAAATCACAGCACATGAGAAAAACGCGGGTCTCATTGCTCAAGATGGACTCTGTAATGGGTTTGCTCATGTTTATCCTTGAAACCGGTTTCTGTTTCTTTTCAGTGTAATGAAATTAAAAACAATTGAGCCTCCCGAAGGAGGCTCAATTAGCGAGAATACTAATGCTTAGCGCACAGCGCAGGCGGCTTCGCCGGCCGGCAGCGCTTCAATGACACCGATGCGATAGACGGTTTCGCCGGCAGCTTTCAAAGCTTTCTGAGCTTTTTCAGCATCTTCAGCGGCAACGATGACGGCCATGCCGATGCCGTTATTGAAGACACGGTACATTTCGTGGTCTTCAATATGACCTTCCTCCTGGAGCCAGTCAAAAACGGCCGGACGCTTCCAGGAACCTGCCTTGATCACGCACTGAGTGCCTTCGGGCAGAACGCGGGGAATATTCTCAAGCAGTCCGCCGCCGGTGATGTGGGCCATGCCTTTAATGGTCACGCTCTTCATGGCTTCAAGAACCGGCTTGACGTAGATGCGTGTCGGTTCCATAACGGCGTCTGCCAGAGTCTTTCCGTCGGAAAGCTTGGTTGTCCAGGGTTTGCCGGAAACTTCAACAACTTTGCGGATTAAAGAGAAGCCGTTGGAGTGGGGACCGCTCGAAGCCAGTCCGAGAACGACGTCGCCCGGTTTGATGCGGCTGCCGTCAATAATTTGGCTCTTTTCGACAATACCGACGGCAAAGCCGGCAAGGTCGTATTCACCGGCCGGATACATGCCCGGCATTTCGGCCGTTTCGCCGCCGATCAATGCGCAGCCGGCCAGTTCGCAGCCGTGTGCGACGCCTTTGACAACGCGTTCGGCAACGTCGACATCAAGATGACCGCAGGCGAAGTAGTCAAGGAAGAATAAAGACTTAGCGCCCTGAACCAGGATGTCATTGACGCTCATGCCGACCAAGTCCTGGCCGACGGTGTCGTGACGATTCAGCAGGAAAGCGAGTTTGAGTTTGGTACCCACGCCGTCCGTTCCCGTAACGAGAACCGGTTCCTTGTAATCTTTAGAAATTTCAAACAAGGCACCGAAGCCGCCGATGGAACCGAGTACCCCGGGAATCAGGGTCTTTTTGGCAAAGGGTTTAATGCGTTCAACTAACTCGTCGCCGGCATCAATAGAAACGCCGGAGTCTGCATAGGAAAGAGGTTTTGTCATCTTTAACAGCTTTGAGATTGAAGATTGGGAATTGCTCAATTCTAGAGGAGAAAAAGCCGCTGAACGGCATTTCAATTCCGCGCATGAGGATAACAGCTAACAAGACGTTTTCTCAAAGACTGTGTAACAGCACGCAAACGAAAAGCCGGCAGTAAGCCGGCTCTTTGAAGCTAAAAAGGATGGTTTAGTAATGTTCAGCGGAAATGATCTTGTGCGCAAGAGCTTTGGCGCTCATTGCGCCGAACGGGCCGCGGCCGTCGGATAAGAAGATTGCAGGCGTCCCCTGCAGTCCGAGATAATCGGCCAGCGCGATGTTTTGTTCAATCATCTCTTCCGAATATTCATTCGGCATTCCGGTGGGCATCTGATCGTATTTCATCCAGCGAACCAAGGCGTCTGCCTTGTCGGCGCTGGAGTAGATGCACCCGGCGATTTCTTTGGATTCTTCGCTTAAGAACGGCCAAATGTAGCAGTAGATGGTGACGTTCATTAAATTGGCGAGCGTTTCGCGGCTGAGCCGTTTGCAGTAAACACACATCGGATCCATGAAAACAGCGAGCTTACTCACACCGTTGCCTTTCACTACCTTGATTGCGTTTTCTTTAGGCCATCGTGATTCATTAAATGTCATTGTCATGGAAATTTCTCCGATCGAGTACGGCCTAGGATAAACCCGAGGAAAAGGCGACGGGGTATACCTGTTTCGTTTTGAGTAGCAAGCAGAATGATCTCAGTCTTATCGAGAAACCTTTAGAATCCGAAAAGTAAACAAACAGACTGATGCAGGTTAACGATTTGGTTGAATCCGAGAAAGACAAGAAGGAACAAATAAGGGGCCAGCTTCCTTTGGATTTTTTCCCTGAAAAACAGCCGACTCTCTCTAATTTTATTGTGGGGTCGAACAGCGAAGCTGTGGCCGTGATTTCCGAGCTGAAGGAAGGACGCGGACCGCAGTTTACTTACCTTTGGGGATATGAAGGTGTCGGCAAAACACACCTCGTACGCGCTTTGGGCAAACAAAGCGAGGGCGTTCCTGCTTTCGACGAAAACCGCACAATCTACGCCGTAGACAATGTTCAAGATCTGACGCCGGAACAACAGCAGGAGCTGTTCGTTCTTTACAACACCGTGCGCGAGCATCCCGGAACCCATCTTGTCGTGACTGCAGACCGCAGCCCGAAAGATTTTGAACGTCAGGGCTTCCGTAAAGACCTTACCAGCCGCTTCAGCTGGGGCGTTGTTTTTGAGCTATCTCCGCTGTCTGACGAACAAAAGCGCCAGGTTATTTTGGAGGCGGCGTCTCAGACCGGCCTGAAAGTGGCGCCGGAAGTTCTGAACTGGATCGAGAATAATTTTCCGCGCGACATGCACACGATGAGTAATCTGCTTCACAGCTTGGACCGTTATGCCATGTCAGCCAAGAGAGCCGTGACTATCCCCTTGATCAAAGAATGGCTCGAACGCAATCAAGATACAAAGGAAGATCGGTGAAATACGCGTTTTTTGATTTAGACGGCACCTTGATTCCCGTCGACAGCTCAATCCTGTGGGCCGAAACCTTGCTTTCCCACGTCGGCAAAGATGAAAAGCAGCTTCGCGCCGAACGAATTCAATACGACGTCGACTATAAAAACGGCTGCCTCGATATCAATAAATTCGAAGATTTTGAAATGAAGCTGCTGGCGCGTTTCCCGCGTCGCGAACTCGATGAACTCCGAGTTCAGTATCTAAAGCGGGACATCATGCCGCACGTACTGCCCATCGCAGTGGATCTCGTCAAAAAATACCGTGAGGCCGGTGCTAGAGTTGTGATGATTACTGCCTCGTACCGTTACGCGGTGGAACCGATTGCCGAGCTTTTGGGTATCCGCGATCTGATCTGCGCCGAGCCGGAGGAAAAGCCCGACGGAGAGTTCACAGGCCGCTGGATCAGTGAAAACTTTGCAACGCAGAAGGTTGTCAATGCCGAACGCTTTATACAAAAGTGCGGAGGCTCGACAGCCGATCTTAAAGAATCGGCATTCTTTTCCGATTCCATGAACGATTTTCCGCTGCTTGCTCATGTGGCCCGTCACGGAGGAAAGGCAGTAGCAACGAATCCCGATGACCGGTTAAGAAGTACGGCTCAGGAGAGACATTGGGAAATTCTAGAATTATTCAGCGAACATAAGCTGTTCTAAAAGCTTCTGTCCGTACGGAGTACGAGAGTTGGTTAAAGAAAAAGAGGGCTTCAAAGCGAATGTGCCGACAAAAATTCGGAAGAAAGCTCATATTGTTCCGAGAGAAGAAAACGGAATTGACCTCTTGGCCGTGAGCCCTTTTGCAATATCCGTCTGCCAAAAGCTTCAGGACGCCGGATATAAAGCTTTTATTGTCGGCGGCGCCGTACGAGATTTGCTGATCGGAGCCAAACCGAAAGACTTTGATGTCGCCACCGATGCGACCCCGGAAGAAGTCAAAAAAGTCACAAGACGCGCCATCATTATCGGAAGACGATTCCGCCTTGTTCATGTCAACAAGGGCGCCGAGACGATTGAAGTGGCGACTTTCCGCGGCTTTGCTAAGCAAGGCGTGACAAAAGACGAGGACGGCGTCATTACCAACGACAACGTTTTCGGCGAGCAGTATGAAGATGCCGCCCGCAGAGACTTTACCGTCAATGCGATGTATTTCGACCCGATCAGCGGCGACCTTTACGATTATCACCACGGATTAGACGATATCCGCGAGAGAAAAATCCGCATGATCGGCGATCCGGCCACTCGCTACCGCGAAGATCCGGTTCGCATCCTTCGTGCGATACGAATTGCTGCCAAACTCGGTTTTACGATCGACGAGAAAACCGCCGCTCCGATGCACTACATGCAGACGCTGCTGCTCTCGGTTCCGAGTGCACGTCTGGCAGATGAATTCTCAAAGATGGTTTTAAGCGGATCAGCCGTTGCCTGCATGGAGCTCATGAACCGCTATGACATCAGCATTCCGATTCCGCTTTTTGATGTTTTGAAGCGCACCTTTGATCTTCCCTTTGTTCGTAAGGGGCTGGAGCGCTGTGATGCTCGTGTCGCGTTGGGCAAATCAATTTCCACCAGCTTTCTTTTCGCTGTTCTGCTGTGGCATGAGATGAAGGAAGAAGTGGCTAAATCTACCGGTAAAACATCCGGACAGATTTACGAAGAAGCCGCCAAGAACGTGGCTGATAGTTATCGCTGGGATGGACTGCAGTCTCGTTATGTTAGCGACATGGCCATCATCTGGAAGCTTCAGCCGAGATTTTTAGTCAGAAGCCGCCGCGCTGCAATGAAACTTCTTCAGCATCCGCGTTTCCGTGCTGCTTATGACTTCCTTTTGCTTCGCGCTTCCAGCGGCGACGCCTCTCATGAACTTGCCGACTGGTGGACGGCCTACGAAGGCGCAACGGACGAAGAGCGCCTGGAAATGAGTAAAGAAGCCGAGCAGCAGGACCGCAAAGAGCGCGAACGTCTGCGTCAGGAAAGAGCCGCCGAAGGTAAAGAAGAGGGCGCGGAAAAAGATAAGAAGAAACGCCTACGAAGGCGCAAAAAACGCTTTGACAGAAGCAAGCCGTCCAAATCGGAGAAGGTTCCCTCTGATAAAGAAAAGACAGCTGAGTAAGCCATGATGCAGCAGGTGTTTATCGGGCTCGGCGCAAATCTCGGCGAGCCCGAATCTACATTAAAGGAAGCAGTTCTCCGAATTGCCGATATTCCGGGTGTCCGCTTCGTTCAAGTCTCCTCACTTTATAAAACGGAACCCATTGACTCGAGCGGTCCGGATTACACCAATGCCGTCCTGGAGATAAAGACGGAACTATCTCCCCGATTATTGCTGACACAACTTTTAGCAATTGAATCGGACTTGGGGCGTGTGCGCCCGGCGGGCGTCCATAATGCGCCCCGGACGATTGATTTAGACCTTCTTGCCGTCGGAGAGCAGTGCTCCGAAGATCCTTTTGTTCTCCTTCCGCATCCGCGCATGACGGAGCGGGCCTTCGTGTTAGTTCCTCTTGCAGAGATAGCGCCGCAGTTTAATATTGCGGGAAAAGGTCAGGTTCAAGCCTTTTTGGCTTCTACGGCTGACCAGCGAATTAACCGATTTAAATCTGCCGAGGAGTGGTTCGGCAATTTAGGAGAATGCAATGGATCAGAAAACGGAACGCAAGCCCGTTAGACTCAGCACCATCAAGAAGATGTACGAGGCAGGAGAGCCGATCGTGATGCTCACCTGCTATGACGCAACTTTCTCTTCCGTTGAAGATGAGGCCGGTGTAGACATCAAACTCATCGGAGACTCTCTCGGCATGGTGATGCAGGGACGTGAGACAACGCTTCCCGTGACCATTGACGACATGGTTTACCACACAGCCTGCGTAGCCCGCGGCAATAAATACGGGCTGGTGTTAGCAGATATGAATTTCGGCAGCTACCTTGTCAATGAAGACGAGGCGGTGGCCAATGCCGTAAAACTGATGCAGGCCGGCGCCCACATGGTTAAATTCGAAGGCGGTACAGAAGTTTGCCCGCTGGCCCGTCGTTTAACCGCGATGGGAATTCCCGTCTGCGGACACGTCGGTTTTACACCTCAGTCCGTTAACGCCATCGGCGGGTACTTCGTTCAGGGCAAGACTAAGTCCGGAGAAGAAAAACTTATGGCCGACACTCTGGCCCTGCAGGAAGCCGGCGCATCCATGATCGTTCTGGAAATGGTTCCGGCGGATGTTGCCAAACGAGTGACGGAAGCTTTGAGCATTCCGACAATCGGTATCGGCGGAGGCTTAAATTGCTCCGGTCAGGTTTTAGTATTACAGGATCTGCTGGGAATCTTTCCCGGCCGTAAACCGAGATTTACTAAAAACTTTATGGAGGGAGCCGCAAGCATCAAAGAAGCGGTGGCTAATTACGTGAATGCCGTTAAAAACCGCGAATTTCCGGCGCCTGAGCACTCCTTCTGATTTTAAAAAAAATGAAAGTTGTTCACACAATCGAGGCTCTTCAGGAAGAGCTCAAAGGAAAGAAGAATATTGCTTTGGTTCCGACCATGGGCAATCTTCATGAAGGTCATCTGCATCTGATGCAGGAAGCCGGCAAGTACGGCGACACGGTGGTTGCGTCGATTTTTGTCAATCGTCTTCAGTTCGGCCCGAACGAGGACTTCGACCAGTATCCCAGAACTTTGGAAGAGGACTGCAGAAAGCTTGAAGAGCAGGGTGTCGTTGATTATGTCTTTGCGCCGAGCGAAAAAGACATGTATCCGCAGCCTCAGACTTTCCGCGTGAAGCCCGATCCTGCCTTGGCTGATATTCTCGAAGGATTTTATCGTCCGGGATTTTTTGAAGGCGTCTGCACGGTTGTCATGAAGCTTTTCTGCATCGTGCGACCGGACGTCGCAGTTTTCGGTAAAAAAGACTACCAGCAGCTGACGATCATCAAGGAAATGGTCCGCCAGTTCGGCATGCCGATCCGCATTGTTCCGGCAGAACTGCAGCGCAATCAGGAAACCGGACTGGCGCTCTCTTCCCGCAATCGTTACTTGGGCGCACAGGAACTTGAAGACGCTACATTGCTCTACAAGACAGTCAAAGGCGTTAAAGATGCGCTGGAAGCCGAGACGGCAGATCCGGACGTGTTGGAAGAAAGAGCAATGAAGATGCTCGACGGTCACGGCTGGATTCCTGATTATGTCGCCGTGGTTCGCAGAAGCGATCTGCTTGCACCGACAAAAGACGATCTGGTTAATAGAACGCCGTTAGTCGTTTTAGCAGCCGCAAAAATCGGCACCACACGTTTGATCGATAACGTCGAAGTGTTCTAAAAATCTAAGTACGAGTTCTCAAGCGCCCGGAAGAGCGGCTTGAGAACGAAGAGAAGTTTTTTATCCGGTCGGTTAGGCCGGATTTTTGTATCCGCCTCTCTTCTGCTGAGAGACAGAAAAGGAAAATCGATGATTGTTCGAATTGCTGAAATTCAAGTTGATCCTGCAAATCTTGAGGAATACCTCGAACGCGCTCGGACGATCGGAGCAGAGTCAGTTTCTGAGGAACCCGGTGTGATTGCGATTTTTCCGATGCAGGATAAGCGAAACCCGGGCCAAATCCGAATTTTAGAAATTTACGCGGATGAAGCAGCGTACCACGCGCATTTGCAGACGCCTCATTTCCTGACGTACAAGACTTCAACACTGAGCATGGTTGAAAAACTTGACCTAGTCGACATGAACCCGCTTG
>URYO01000010.1 GCA_900552195.1 uncultured Sutterella sp.
CTGGAGGATATGCATATCCCAGTGTATAATGCGGATAATGAAGCGAAGCGCCTTACTGTTTCCGATGCCGGAATTCGCGGCTTCATTTTGCTAAGTTAGGTGCTGCCGCGTCTTATTTATTCTGGATCTGAAATGTACCCGCGATCTGCACAAAAACCGATCTCCAAAGTCCTTCAAAGAGGCTCTTTGGCCAAACACTTCGGATTCCTAAGATTAGCGAAACGCCTGGCTGCGGTGATTGATCCGGTCTGCCAAAGTTACAAACTCGGAGCCTCCGTCACGCCCGACTGTCTACGACTCTCTGTTCAGCAAGTTCGAATTAAAGACGAAAACCCGTACGATATCGATCCGGATGAAGATCCCCGCGATCTGATCATAGAAGTGCTGCTCTTAGAAGTCGGCCTGCCTAATCCGCTTTTTGTGCGCCGCTTCACGATGTTCCAGCCGTCGGTAGAAAAGGCACTCGCTGAAAAAGGCTTCGGCGCTATGCAAGTCAAGGCCGTGATCGACAGATGCGGGCTGCACCCGCAGCCGTTCCTCTTTACGGAAAGCGGCCCCGCAATCGGCGGTCCCGGTGCGGTTGAGGGCGCTAAAGAATTATCCGACCGCCTGCCCGAAAGCTCGCCTTTAAAAGAAGCAATGGCAAAACTGGCAGCTTCTCTTGAAGAACACCAGAGCAACAGCCGCAGGTAAGAAAAAGCCCGCGGATAACGCGGGCAAAAAACAAGATGTTTTCTTTTCTTAGTTCGAAGGTTCTTTTACTGCTTCGGTAAAGGCCTTCGGAGCACTATTTTCGTCCTGATACTCAACAAACTCCCAGTTCTCCGGATCCGCTAACAGCGTCCGCAGAAGTTTGTTGTTGATTTCGTGACCGGACTTAAAGGCACGGTAATGCGCAACCAGTGGATGACCTAATACATACAAGTCGCCCATGGCGTCCAAGAGCTTATGTTTTGCAAATTCATCCTGAGAGCGCAGACCGCCTGGATTTAAGACGTGGAAGTCATCGAGCACAATCGCGTTGTCCAATGTTCCGCCTTGTGCCAAGCCCATGCCCCAAAGCATCTCTAAGTCGTTCACAAAGCCGAAGGTACGGGCGTGGGAGACGCTTTCGATGTAGTTTTCCTTGTTGAAGTCAACTTCAACAAACTGAGCTGTTTCGTCAATCGCCGGATGACCGAAGTCAATCGCAAAAGACAGTTTATAGCCGTCATAAGGTTCAAGGGAGGCCCACTTGTCGCCGACGTGGATGGAGACGTTTTTCTTCACGCGGACGAATTTTCGCGGAGCATCCTGTTCCTGGATACCGGCAGCTCTGATCAAGAAGACAAACGTAGAGCCGGAGCCGTCCATAATCGGAATCTCAGGTGCATCGACATCGATGTAGCAGTTGTCGATCGCCAAACCGGACAGCGCACTCATCAAGTGCTCGATCGTCGCAATACGGGCTCCGACTTTATCCAACGTCGTCGCCATGCGCGTGTCGTTGACGCGTTCAGGCTCAGCCTTAATCGCAACGGGCGGCTTCAAATCGGTTCGAGTAAACACCAGGCCGGTATCGGGAGGTGCCGGCCGCAGAGTCAGACGGACTTTGCGGCCGGAGTGCAAACCGATGCCGACGGTGGAGAATACCTTCTTAAGCGTTCTCTGTTTGATCATAGATTCGGCCAAACCTTAGTTCTTCTTGCGCAGGAAAGCAGGAATACCGTATTCGAAACGCGGTTTCTCGTCTTCTGCCTTGGCTTCAGCACCGATCTGGCCTTTGGCCTCAGGTGCGCCGTTGTGCTGATTAGCTGTCCACAAACCGCTGTCGTTGCCGTTGCCGGCCTGAGGGTTCAGGGTTGCGAAGACATCGCTGGCAGGACGAATGTTGTTGCTGGCGTGGAAGTTGCCGAAAATCGTGTTGTCTTTCGGACCTTCAAAGCCGCCTGCGTCCGGCGTTGCGATCGGACGGCTGAAAGCCTGACCGAACGGATTGACGGCTTCGGGCTGAGGTTCTTTCGGTTCAGCCTTCGGAGCCGGTGCCGGCTCAGCCTTTTTCTGAGGCTGCGGTGTATAGGTTCCGAAAGGGTTGACTTCGGTTTTAACCTCCTCGGCCTTTACTTCAGGCTTGGCTGCCGGAGCGGCAGGAGCTGCAGTGTGAGCCGGTGCAGCAGCCGGATGAGGCTGCGGCTGAGCAAAAGAAGATGTTGCGCGCGGAGCTGCAGAAGCGTGAACTTTCGGTTTGGCAGGTGCGTCGATGTTGCCGAACAGATCATTCGGGAGGGAGTCCGGAGCGGAGCCGGAAGGCTGCCACAGATTGGAAGGATTATCGACGGCAGGTTTGCCGTTCACGAAGCTCGTCTTAACGATGGAGTCGTCGGTACCGTTCTGATCCAGACCGGTCGCGATAACCGTAACGCGAACCTTGTCGCCCATGCTGTCGTCATAGACCGTACCGAAGACGATAAGGGCATCGCTGTCGGCGTAGTTTTTGATGGTTTCCATGGCAGAACGGACTTCGGACATGCGGATGCCTTCCTGAGCCGTGATGTTAACCAACAGACCCTTAGCGCCGCGAAGTTCAACGCCTTCAAGCAGCGGGCAGGTAACGGCCATGGAGGCAGCCGTAACGGCACGATCGGGACCTTCGGCTTCGCCGGAACCCATCATGGCGGTACCGCGGGTACCCATAACCGTTCTGACGTCTTCGAAGTCCAGGTTGATCTGACCAACCTTCTGAATCAATTCGGCGATGCCTGCGCAGGCGTTGAAAAGCACTTCGTCGGCTTTTTCAAAGCATTCGCGCATCGTGGCGTCTTCTCCGAGCTCTTCTTCGAGCTTGTCGTTAAGAATAACGATCAGAGAATGGACGCGGTTTTTGAGCTGGTTTAAACCGAGCTCGGCATTTCTCATGCGCTTGCCGCCTTCAAAGGAGAAGGGCTTTGTCACTACGGCAACCGTCAAAATACCCAGTTCCTGTGCGACTTCAGCGATGACGGGAGAAGCACCTGTACCGGTGCCGCCGCCCATACCGGCTGTAATGAAGACCATATCGGCACCGCGGAGCTTCTCTGCGATTTCCTCTCTGGCGTCATTGGCTGCCTGGAACCCGACTTCAGGACGTGCACCGGCGCCGAGACCTGTTCTGCCGAGAGAAATCTTTTCGGAAGCGAGAGAGCGGGTCAGAGCCTGCCTGTCCGTGTTCGCGGCGATGAACTCAACTTGGCAATCCGTCAATTTGGTTACCATCGTATTAAGGGCGTTGCCGCCCGCACCGCCTACGCCTACAACTTTGATCACGGTGTTGGTAGAACCGTCCACGTAGGGTTCAAATGCCTTTTCCATCAACTACTTTATCTCCATTACGCATCTCGAGACCTTCGATCTGCCAAGTTGGTTAATTCTAAATTCAATCGTTTTTTTCTGCGAGGAAAATTCAGAAAATTCCGTGGGTTCTGCGTTTATTTTCAGCATGAGGGGATTTTTTTGTTAGGGGTTTTCACCCGATTCTGTCCCTCAAGCTGTTTTAAGCAATACAAACCCTTAGAAATTTCCGAATATCCACTGTTTAATCATTCCGCCGATGCTCTTTAATCTGCGCTTGGATCCGATGTTGGATCCCTGCGCCCAGAACTTCTGGTTCAGCTGGCACAAGTACCCCAAAACTGCGGCATGCTGCGGAGTGGAATACCCGGCAAACTGCTTCGGGAAACTTTCCGTGTTGTAGAGTTCAGGCGGCACAAATTCCGAGGTCTCGTAGTTCACCAAAGGACGTCCGAGACGCACATTGATTTCGCGCCCTGCCATATGAGAACTGAACACTTCCTTGGCCATGCGCTGAATGCCCGGAAGCGTCGCGCCTCCGCCCGTCAGCACAACGCCGTAACCCAGCTGGGTGTGCAGGCTCTTATCGCGGATGCGGTAGTAAATTTTTTCCAAAATGTCCTGAACTTTGACGTCAATAATCGCAGAGAGCGCCTGTTTACTCAGGATTCTTCCTCCGTCATCGCTGTAGCCCGGAGCCGTCGGAAGGCGGATAAAGCTGTCCTTGTCTTTCCTGGCGTCGTAGCGCACCTGCCCCATCTGCAGCTTGAGTTTTTCAGCGGCATCCTGAGACAAGTGGGTCTTGATTGAGATTTCGTCAGTGATCTGCTGGCCGCCCATCGGATGAACGGCGGAATACTGCACGGCTTTATCGAAGAACACAGCCACGTCGCTTAGGTCGGAGCCGATATCGATCAGCGCCACGCCCAGGTCGATTTCTTCCGGACGGAGTACGGCAGAAGCTGCGGCCAACGGATTAAAAATCAGCTGACTGTCAATGAGCTCCAAGCCGGTTCTGCGGATAACTTTATTGAGGAACAAGCACTGGGCGCTCTGCGCGGTCACGACGTGCAGACTGCCTTCAAGTTTCTTGCCCTCCATGCCGATCGGCGTGCGGATGCGGCGTGCGTAGTCAACGGAATATTCCTGAGGAATCACGTCGAGATAGCGCATCGACGGCGGCAAAGTAACGGACATAGCCGTATTCAGAAGGTCATCGATATCCTTCTGTTCGATTTCGCCGGAACCCACAATCGTCTGCTGGATGCAGTTATCCGTACGAATGTGCGGACCGGATATACCGGCCGCAACAGTTTTAACAGTTGTATTCGCGGTTTTTTCAGCTTCTTCCACTGCCGCGCGGACACAATCAACCGCTTGATTGATATCGACAACTCCGCCCTGCTCAATGCCTTCGCTCTTGCACTCTCCGAGGCCCTCGATCTTAAAAGTGCTCGAACTGACCGGAGACGCGATCATACACACAACCTTTGATGACCCGATGTCCAAGCCCACCAACAAATCGTTTGATTTATCTGCCATTCTTTTTATCCCCGGTATCCTGAACACTGTCTTCAGGAGAAACGGACTCTTCTTCCGGTTCCGGCTTCAGCACTGCAATCCCTTTCTCGTAACGCGCATCCAATTCTGTCGGTTCCGCACCGATTTGCGCAGAAATCGCCGGCAGAGAATGAATGATTTTGATCAACCGCTCATCCATTTGGGCAGAATTTTCGCCCTTCTTGAGAACCAGTTTGATCACCTTGCCCTCCGGGCGTTTGAAATGCAGCGTCCAGCCGGAATATTCGGAATAAGTTAATGAAGTTACATCATATCCAAGCTTTTTGCATGTATTTTCAAAAGCCTGGTACTGCTTGTAGATTTCCATGCGGCGGTCAACGGGGCCGAAGATCTTCGGAAGCGCCCCTTTGCTCTCCGCAATTTCCTGGTTCGCAACAAAAAGCGTGCCGTCCTCGGCGAGCAGCTTTTCGTCTCCCCATACGGCGATCGGACGGTGGAGGTAAAGCGTTGCTTGAAGCTGATTCGGCCAAACGCGGCCGATCGAAACGTCTCTTACCCAAGGAATGCGCTTGAGCTGATCGGCGATTTCCGACAAATCCGCGGTGAAGTAATTCCCGTGAATATGGCCGTCGAGCACCTGCGCAACATCCTTGACGTTTATCGCGTCTTTATTGCCTTCAACCTGAACGTCAACTCCTTTCAGCAAAAATACCGGCCGCTGAACGAACCAGTACACCGCCGATGTCAGAATCAGGAGAATAAACAGCACTCCGAAAACATCGGCGAAAAGTGAAAAAGTTGACGCGCTCCAACGTCTCATCGATTAACCCTTCAAAGAAGCGCGTGCCGCGACTTGTTTAACGAGTTCCTCATACGAAATACCGCAGGTTCTCGCAGCGAGCGGAACCAAAGAATGCGGCGTCATGCCGGGCGCTGTGTTGATTTCGAGCAGCGCAAAGGTACCGTCATCGCGCAGCATCACGTCGATTCGGCTCCAGGCGTCGGCACCGACTGCCAATGCGGCTTTCTCAACCGTGGCCTTGATCTTTTCGGTTACGTCCTCGGACACTTCGGCCGGGCAGACGTACACAGTCTCGTCGGAGTAGTACTTGTGTTCAAAGTCGTAGTCTCCGTCCGGCGCCTTAATTTCGATGATCGGGAAAGCTTTAAGGCCTTCGCCCATATCCAAAACAGCAACGGTGAGTTCACGGCCGAACACATACTCTTCGGCAAGAACCGTCATGCCGGCTTCCTGGGCTTTGGCAAAAGCTTCTTTGACCTGTTCCAGAGTCGCATTCTTAAGTTTGTACAGACCCAAGCTCGAGCCTTCTTTGCTCGGCTTGATCACGAGGTTTCCGTTGAATCTGCGATGGGCTTCTTCGCAATCGGCCTCATTTCTCAACACCATACCGCGGGGAACAGGAATGCCCTGAGCTTCCCAGACAGCTTTCGTCATTTCTTTATCAATACCGATGGCGCTCGCCTGCACGCCGCTGCCGGTGTAAGGAATCTTCAGGAATTCCATCACGCCCTGAATGACGCCGTCTTCACCGCCTTTCCCGTGCAAAATCAGAAAAGCGCGATCGATACCGGCTAAGTCGGATAAAGGCTGCTCTGCCGGGTCAAACTTAACGACATCCGCTCCGACGCTTTCCAGCGCTTTGAGCACGCCGCTGCCGCTCATCAAAGAGACTTCACGTTCTCCGGAAGATCCGCCCATCACAACGGCGATTTTTCCAAGGTCTTTAACATCTACGCTTTTCATTCTTCTTTCTTTCCTTGTTTCATGAGTTTTCCCGGAACCTCTCCGATGTTTCCTGCGCCCATGACGAGAACAACATCTCCGTCTTTGACGTTGTTATTAATAAGTTCCATAACTTCATCCGTGTTGCCAGCAAACAGCGGCTCCACTTTGCCGGTCAGACGAATCGAGCGGCAAAGACTGCGGCTGTCTGCACCGAAGATCTTTTCTTCGCCGGCCGGATAAACGGCTTCAAGCACCAGTGCATCTGCATTGGAGAGCACTCGAACCAGATCTTCAAAGCAGTCGCGGGTACGGGTGTAGCGGTGGGGCTGGAAGGCGACGAGCAGTCTTCTGTCAGGATAAGCTCCGCGTGCGGCGGCAATTGTCGCGGCCATTTCGGTCGGATGGTGACCGTAGTCATCAACGACGAGAAATTTTTCGCCCTTAAGACTCTGTGTCTCGCCCCAAACCGCGAAGCGGCGGCCGACGCCTTTAAAGGTGGCAAGCGCCTCCTTGATAGCTTCCATCGGAACGTCCAGCGTCAGCGCGACACCGATTGCAGCCAGTGAATTCAAAACATTGTGAACGCCCGGCAGATTGACTGTGATTTCTTCAGGAGCGGCACCTTCGCGCACCAGCGTAAAGTGCATCTGCGTTCCGTCGGCACGAAGGTTTTCTGCGCGGATCTGAGCATCTTCTCTAAAACCATACGTCAGAATCGGCTTAGTGATTTTCGGCAGGATGGCACGAACGTTTTCGCTTTCGATGCACATGACGGCGCGTCCGTAGAACGGCAGTCTCTGGATGAAGTCTGTGAATGCCTTCCTCAGATTTCTGAGGTCGTGCCCATAAGTATCCATATGGTCTTCATCGATGTTGGTAACGACCGAGATGACCGGTGACAGATTCAGGAAGGAAGCGTCAGACTCGTCGGCTTCCGCCACGATGTAAAGACCCTGTCCGAGTTTTGCATTGGAGCCCGCAGCATTTAAACGGCCGCCGATCACAAACGTCGGATCCAGGCCGCCTCTTTCCAGAATGCTGGTAATGAGCGAAGTTGTTGTCGTTTTACCGTGCGTTCCAGCAACTGCAATGCCCTGACGCAAACGCATCAGCTCGGCGAGCATGATGGCGCGCGGCACGACCGGAATATTTCTGTTCTTTGCTTCAACGACTTCCGGGTTGTCGGCATGAACGGCGGTTGAGGTCACAACCACGCCTGCATCTCCGACATTGGATGCATCATGACCGATAAAAATTTCTGCGCCGATGGAGCGCAAGTGCTCGACAGCGGCGTTTTCCTTTAAGTCCGAACCGGAAACGTGGTAACCGAGGTTAATCAGCACTTCGGCGATACCGTTCATACCGGTTCCGCCGATGCCCACAAAATGTATTTTCTTAATCGCGAATTTCACTCTTATTCCTTGTTCGATACGTATTCAATAAAGTCCGCAACCGTGGCGGCTGCATCGGGCTTGCCGAGCGCCTTTGCCTTTTTTGCCATCTCAAGCAGTTCTTTTCGGTTGAGGCCTTCTAAAAGCGCAGTGAGTTTACCTGTAGTCAGCTCACTTTGGGGCAAATAGACAGCGGCGCCGGCATCCTGCATGTACTTGGCATTTCCGACCTGATGAGAGGTCGTCTTCGTGACCAGCGGAACCAGAATGGAGGGCACTCCGGCCGCAGTCAGTTCGCTCACGGAAATCGCCCCGGCTCGCGCCAGAACGACGTCGGCCCAAACGTAGGCTGCGGCCATGTCTTCAATAAACGGGATGACTTGAGCTTCGATGCCCAATGCGGCATAACCTGCCTTAACTTCTTCCACGGCTTTCATGCCGCACTGATGAATAATCTCCGGACGCTTTTCCGGCGGAAGCGCGGCAATCGAAGTCGGGACATTCTGATTAAATACTTGAGCGCCCAAAGAGCCGCCGAAGATCAGCAGCTTTAATCGACCTTCTCTGCCCTGATAACGCTCTTCAGGAGCGGGAATCGCCAGAATTTCCTTGCGGACCGGGTTCCCGGTCACGACGCCTTTGTCGCCGGCAAGCTTGGCCGCTTTGCCGTCAAAACCGCACATAACGCCCGCGGCATTGCCCTGAACCATCTTGATCGAGAGCAGCGGATCCGCGTCGCTGTTCATCAAAACATACGGGACACCTTTGAGGCCAGCGGCCAGGCAAACCGGCACGGCGATATACCCGCCGGTCGAAAACACGGCATCGGCATGTTTTTTGGTCAAAATCGTTCGGCTCTGTGCGATGCACTTCAGCAGCTTAAAGCCGCCGAAAAGCATGGTCTTCAGCCCCTTGCCTCTCAATCCCTGAAAGTCCAGAGCGGTAAAAGGAATCTTCTGGCGCTCAACGATGCGGCGCTCCATTCCCTGCTCAGTACCGATCCAGGAGACGGTCCACCCGCGGGAAATCAAAATTTTTGCGACCGCCACTCCGGGCATGACGTGACCGCCGGTACCGGCAGCCGCAATCACTAAATGCTTACTCATACTTTTCCTCCCTTCATGGTGACCTTATTCTCATAGTCGACCCGAAGAAGAATGGCTACTGCCGCCGTGACGGCCATAATTGCCGAACCTCCGAAACTAATGAACGGAAGCGTCAGGCCTTTTGTCGGGAGCAAACCGCTCGCCACGCCGACGTTAATAAATGTCTGAACTCCGATCCAAATACCGATGCCCTCGGCAACCAGTCCGGAGAAAATGTGTTCCAAATGAATGGCGGTTCTTCCGATTTCGATCGCTCGTTTGACCAGCCAGAACAGAAGAACCAGGATCAGCATCACGCCGACAAAGCCCAGCTCCTCGCCGACAATGGCGAGAATAAAGTCGGTATGAGCTTCGGGCAGATAGTGCTGCTTTTCAATTGCGTCGCCTAATCCGACGCCCCAGGTCTCGCCTCGCCCGAATGCAATCAGCGAATGTGAGAGCTGATAAGCCTTGCCCTGGGCGTTTGAAATTTCCCAAGGATCCAGATAAGCGAAGAAACGAGCCGCTCGCCAGCTTGCCGCAAAAATCATAAAGACCAGCAGTCCGAGGACGCCGACCAGCACCATAATGAAAACCGTCAGGTTAATACCGCCCAGGAACAGGATGCCCATAGAAATAGCCAGCATCATGACGTAGGCGCCGAGGTCGGGCTCCTTCAGTACCAGGAAGCCCACGAGCCCCATCACAAGCAGCATCGGCAAAAGGCCCTTCTTTACGCTGTGCATGTAATTTTGTTTACGCACGGTAAAGTCGGCCGCATAAATCAGCACGGCAATCTTCATGACTTCCGTCACCTGAAGATTAAACAGACCGAGCGGGATCCAGCGGCAGGCACCGTTCGTCGACTTACCGACGCCCGGAATAAAGACCGCCCCGAGCAGGAAGAGCCCGAATAGGAAGAACGGAAATGCCATCTTCTTCCAGGCTTTCATCGGTATATGCCAGACAATGTAGGCACCGAACAGCGCCACGATCAAAGAAATCACGTGGCGAACAAAAAAGTAATGTTCGCTGATGTGGTATTTCGGAGAGTCTCCTAAAGAGATAGAAGCCGAAAAAACCATCAGACAGCCGAGAAGCATCAAAGAGAAAACGACGAACAAAACACCATAATCCGGAGGCACCGAACCGATATCCCGCGGCTCGTAATTCAGCGCGGCGACATTGTTGTAGTCGCCGACACGCGTGACGATATCGTCAGCGTCTTCTTTCTTACGTCGTCTGATCAGCACAGCTGCCCTTCCTCTTCAGCAATTTCTTTAGCAGCAGCAACGAACTGTGCAGAGCGATCGGCATAGTCCTTAAACATATCCCAGCTTGCGCAGGCCGGAGAGAGCAGAATCGTGTCACCGGGCTGAGCCATCGCACGAGCTTCGCGCACGGCTTCCGCCATCGTCTTGGCATGAGCCTTCAGAAGGCCCGGATAATCGACTTCTTTTTCAATCAGAGGTGCGTCGCGACCGATAAAGACCGCGCCTTTGGCGTGCGTTTCGAACGGAGCCTTGAGCGGCGCAAAATCCTGCCCTTTACCGTCGCCGCCTAAGATCAGAACGACTTTCTTCGGACCGAAACCGGCTAAGGCTGCGGCAACCGCGCCGACATTGGTACCTTTGGAATCATCCACATAATCGATGTCAGAAGCTCTGAGAATAAGCTGAACGCGGTGCGGCTCACCTTTGTACTCACGCAGCGTGCGCAGGATGGAATCCAGCGGGATGCCGACCGCGAGCGTCAATGCGGTGGCGGCCAGAGCGTTCATCGCGTTGTGCAGTCCGCGGATTCTGAGCGCGTTCATCGGAATCAGTAACTCCGGCGAAGCCGAAGCAATGCAGCCGGAGAGCCACACCAGCGCACCGACATCGGAAATTCCGAAATCTCCGATCTTCTTGGGTGCATCGGATCCGAAGGTGTGCACTAAATCAGACGGGACACCTTCGGCGGAGAACATCGAACCCGGATCCTCGCGGTTAAGTACGCGAACGGTATCGGCGGAAAAAATCTTTCTTTTAGCCGCAGCGTACTTTTCCATCGAACCATGCCAGTCAATATGGTCTTCGGTGATGTTGAGCAGCGCTGCGCTGTCGCAGTGCAGACTTTCCGTGGTCTCCAGCTGGAAACTCGACAGCTCAAGAACCCAAAAATCCGGTAAAGTTCCGGCCCGGCGATGCTTTTCGAGTTCTCCCAGAGCATTCGGACCGACATTACCTGCGGCAACAACCGATTTGCCGGCCTCTGCGATGATCGCTGTTGAAAGCATCGTTGTGGTGGTTTTGCCGTTGGTGCCGGTAATGCCGATGATCTTCGGAGCGTATCCGGTTTCGGCTTTGAGTTTTTTCAGTTCGCGGGCAAAAAGCTCAATCTCTCCGACAACGGGAATACCGCGCTGCTGTGCTTCTTTCACCGCCGGCGCAAAAGCCGAATACTCGGGAGACAATCCCGGAGAAATCATGACTTCGGAGACTTCGGCGACGGTCTCGTGAGAAACGGCTCCCCCGAGAAAACGCAGATTCGTAATCTCTTCCTGAAGCTCGTCGAGCTTCGGCGGCTGCGGTCGGGTATCGGCGGCAAGCACCTCAAAACCGCGGGATGCGTAAAAGCGAGCTGCAGTACGACCCGACGCCCCTAAACCGAGAACCAATACTTTCTGACTGACCGACATGATGGATTACCTGATTTTCAGAGTGGACAGACCGATCAGCACCAAAACAATGGTGATGATCCAAAAACGAACGACAATCTGGGTTTCTTTCCAGCCCTTCATTTCGAAGTGATGGTGGATCGGCGTCATGAGAAAGATGCGCTTCCCGTGCGTGATCTTGAAGTACGAGACCTGAAGGATGACGGAAAGTGTTTCCATCACAAAAACGCCGCCCATGATGAAGAGGACGAGTTCCTGACGCGTAATGATCGCCATCGTACCCAAAGCACCGCCGAGCGCTAAAGCGCCGACGTCGCCCATAAACACCTGGGCCGGATAAGCGTTGTACCAAAGGAAGCCTAAGCCTGCGCCGATCAGCGCGGCGCCCACAACGACCACTTCGCCGGCGCCCGGAACATACGGAAAGTTCAGGTAGGCGGCATAGTCAACACGGCCGACAACGTAGGCAAAAATGCCCAAAGCAATACCGACTAAAGCACTCGGCAGAATCGCCAAACCGTCCAGACCGTCTGTCAGGTTAACGGCGTTGCTCGTACCCACAATCACGAAGTAGCTGAGGATGATGAAGCCCCAGATGCCGATCGGAAGCGACACATTCTTGAAGAACGGAATCAGCAGATTGCTTCTTTCCGGCAGCGGAATCGAGGTAAAGCCGCTTTCCATCCACTGAAGCACCAAGTTCCAGATGTGCTCATTACCCGGCGCCGCAACGGAGAAAGCCAGATAGACGGAGGCAATGATGCCGACAAGAGACTGCCAGAAGAATTTTTCCCGCGACTTCATGCCCTCGGGATCGTGGTGCACCACTTTTCGGTAGTCATCGACCCAGCCGATAGCACCGAAACTCAGCGTCACAAAAAGCACGACCCAAACGAATCGGTTGCTGAGATCCATCCACAAAATCGTGGAGACGCCGACGGCAATCAGAATAAGAATGCCACCCATGGTCGGTGTGCCTTCCTTGACCAAATGGCTCTTGGGTCCGTACTGACGAACCGCCTGGCCGACTTTGAGTTTTCTCAGTTCACGAATGACCGCCGGGCCCAGGGCCAAGGCGATAAAGAAGGCAGTCAGCGCGGCAAGAACCGCACGCAGCGTCAAATAATTAAAAACCCGAAGCCAGCCCAAGGAAGTCGAGTCGGCCAGCCAATGAATCAGAGCGAGCAGCATTTAGTTTTCCTTCGATTCTTTTTCTTCTTGTTTATTCCAGGTGCGGACCAGTTCGTCCGCAAGTTTGAAGAGCTTCATGAAGTTCGAAGCTTTAAAGAGCACAGCATGAGGGCCTTTGGCCATTTCATCTTTCAGCGCAGCGAGCAGCTCTTCCTGTGTCTCGAAGTGGCGTGCACCTTCGCCGTAACCTTCGACAGCGTCGAGCATACGGTTGCCGATGGAGAAGAAATTTTCAATACCGCAGCGGCGCACAAATTCGCCTAACTCTCTGTGATACTGCGGGCTCTGAACGCCGAGTTCTCCCATGTCGCCTGCGACAAAGATCTTTGGCAGCTTGTATTCGCTCAGCATATTGACAGCGGCGTTCATGGAGTCCGGATTGGCGTTGTAGCTGTCATCAATGACCAAGGAACCGTCGTCCAATGTAACGACCTCGCCGCGGTGGCTGACCGCCTCAAAGTTTTCTAAGCCTTTTTTGATGTCGCAGAGGTCGCGGCCCATCGCGAAAAGCACAGCGGCCGCATTCACGGCGTTCACGATATTGTGCTTGCCGGGTACTTTGAGCTCGATGTCAATTTGTCCGATCGGTGTAACCAATCTAAAAGCGGTCCCCTCGACCTCACACGCATAAACGTCGCTGTCGGGTGTCCCAAACGTCACGACACGGTTATTGCCTGCCATCTTGCGCCATTCAACCGCGAAAGGATCGGCGGCATTAATGACGGCTACGCCCTGACGCGGAAGCTGAGCAAAGACTTCGCCGTTTTCTTTAGCGGTTTCTTCCAGGGACGCCAAAAATTCCTGATGGTCGCGCATGGTGTTAGTGACCGTGCCGATCGTCGGCGCGATCGCTGAGACCAGCGGACGCATTTCGCCGATATGGTTCATACCGACTTCGAAGCAGGCGGCCTGATGCTCAGGACGCAGTTTCCACAGCATCAGCGAGACACCGAGTTCATTGTTTAAATTGCCCTCTGTACCGACCCAAGCACCTTCTTGGAAACGCTCCTTGATGATGGACAAAACCATCTGTGTCGTTGTCGTCTTGCCGTTGGAGCCGGCAACCGCGATCACGGGCAGATCGAACTTTGAGCGCCATTTCTTGGCGGAGTCCAGGAGCGCTTCACGCGTGTCCTTCACCAAAACCTGAGGCAGGCTCACAGGCACAAAGTGCGTGACGACTGCGGCAGCAGCGCCCGCATCAGAGGCAGCCTGAACGAACTCATGGCCGTCCCGCTCTCCTTCAATAGCAAAAAACAGCCCGTTGGGTCGGACTGACCTGGAATCAAAACTGACGGAGGAAAATTTAATACCCGGCGCACCCTTAATCTGGGTGTCGGGGCCGAGCATTTCGGCAAATTCCCCGATCGTCATTAACGCTTCATTCATCTTTATTCCTTAATTTCCGCAGCGCCTCGCGCGCCTCTTCGACATCCGAGAAGTGGTGCTTAACACCTTTGACTTCCTGATAATCCTCGTGGCCTTTGCCGGCCACGAGAATGACATCATCGGCAGCGGCGTGTCCCGCGGCATATTCGATGGCTTTTCTTCGGTCTTCAATAACTGTGCAGGGTTTAGTCGTCCCTGCTTGAATTTGTTTCAGTATCTCTTTCGCATCTTCGCTTCTGGGGTTGTCCGACGTCAGGACTACTTCGTCGGCAGCGCATGCTGCCTGTCCCATTAACGGACGCTTACCGTGATCTCGGTCTCCGCCCGCGCCGACAACTATCCAAATTCGTCCGCCGCGCGCTTTAGCCAGCCCTTCTAGAGCGTTAATCGCCTGAGTCACGGCGTCCGGTGTGTGGGAATAGTCCACAGCAAAAATCGGACCTTGGTCTTCACGCACAATCTGCATTCGCCCTGCCGGAGGCATGAGTTTTGCGGCTTCTTTAAGCACCGTTTCTATTTCAAAACCAACGGAGACCATTGCGCCAACAGCGCAGAGGAAGTTCTCCACATTAAAGAAGCCTAAAAAGTGCGCTGCAACCGGGAATGATTTTCCCTTGAAGCAGACTTCAAACTCGAGTCCCTCTCGGGTATGTCGAATATTCCGGGCAGACAAGTCTCCCGGCTGATCTTCTCGTGCAGAGACCGTCAGAATATCTTTTCCGGCAGCCTCTGCCGTTTCCTGGATTTTTTGTGCGGGCGCTCCGGATTGATTAATCACCGCAGTTTTAACAGACGGCCAGCAGAACAAGATTTCTTTGGCTTGGAGATAGTTCTCCATTGTCCCGTGATAGTCCAAATGGTCTCGTGTGAGGTTCGTAAATACAGCCGATTTAATCTCTGTTCCGTCCAGGCGTCCCTGCTCTAAACCGATTGAACTCGCTTCCATCGCAAACGCTTTGCATCCGCGACTCAGCAGCTCGGCAAACGTCGCCTGAAGCGTGAGAGGATCCGGCGTTGTCATCGACACGCTCGGAAGCGCTTTGCCGTTCAGAGTACAGCCCAAAGTGCCGATACATGCACACGGCGTTCCGAGGCGGTTCATCAGATCCGCAATCCAATTGGCCGTCGTCGTTTTACCGTTCGTGCCAGTCCCAGCGATTCCGGTCATCTGAGCGGTCGGATTGCCGTAATAAGCAGCGGCGATGGGACCGAGGGCTCGGTAAAGGTTTTCGATTTCAATGACAGGAACCGAGCACGGGCCAATGCCGCCTTTTTCAGCGACGACACAGGAAGCGCCGGCGCCGCAGGCTTTTTCAATAAAAGTCCGGCCGTCGGTGTGCACGCCCTTCACCGCAAAAAACACATCGCCTTTACGAATTTTGCGACTATCTAAAAGCAAAGCCGCTCCCTCGGGAGCGAAGCGTTTAATCTCAGCGGCAACAGCTGCAGCATCAACCATTGGTCTTCCCCTTTACTACGTGATCTTCTTTGGCTGACTTTAAATTCG
>URYO01000011.1 GCA_900552195.1 uncultured Sutterella sp.
GACATGAGTACAGGCTTCCGCAATCAAAACTTTATCGCCCGGCTTTAAATTTTCTACCGCTTTAGCACCTGCGGCTAATCCGCTTAGGTTGCCCTTTTGACGCGCCATGAGAATAGAAAAAGACGTCAGCGGAATGTCTTTCGGCACAGCTCGGTCTGCCTTGGCAAAGACCTGACTGTCTGTAACCACCAATGCCGGCGGTTCTTTAAGATTAGCAAGCTGCTCTGCCAGCTGATTTTCTTTGACGACAACGGCCTTGGCATTAGCATCCAAAATATCTCGGATGGCGTGGACCTGAGGAAGAATGATTCGGCCCTTAGGAGCAGCTGTATCGATGGGAACGCAAAGTACGACGGTATCCCCTTCTTTGACAAGATCCCGAAGCATAGGCCCGTCTTCGAAGGCTCCCGGTGCAGTTTTGACGATAAGCGAACGCAGCTCATCAATGCCTTTCTTCTCCAGCGCACTGATCGGAACCACTTTTTCTCCGAAGGATTTTTCCAATGCATCGATGCGGTCGGCGGTATTGGCAACAGTTTCAATCTTATTGGCAGCGAGGATGTAGCTTGTTCCCAGTTTTTTAAACTCAGAAATTAGAGACCGTTCAAAGTCAGAGACGTCATTGGCCGCATCAATCACGATGACTGCGACATCGGTCTTAGTCATGACTTCTTTAGTTTTGCCGATCCTAAGTTTGCCCAAATCTCCTATATCGTCGATGCCGGCGGTATCAATGGTCATCACCGGCCCCAGTGGCAAAATTTCCATCGCTTTAAACACCGGGTCCGTGGTCGTGCCGGCAACGTCGCTGACAAGCGCAATGTTTTGTTTGGTCAGCGCGTTGATCACACTCGACTTACCGGCATTTCTTCTGCCGAAAATACCGATGTGGACACGCATACCTTTGGGGGTCTGATTCATTTCTGCCATGACAATTCCTCTGTTTTCCGAGATTCTAGATGGATAGGCGACAAAAAAGGGAGCCGAAGCCCCCTCTTTTTGTTTATCGGTCAAAGATTATTTTTCAACAACTTTGACAACGTCACGCTTGACCCAAGTCGGAGCATGGTGCTCAGCGGCTTCGTAAGAGATGTCGCCGGAACCGATTCTCCAAATGCCCTTGAAGTGCTCCATGGACAGGAGAGCCAGAGGAATATGTGCGCATGTAACCATAGCGGTAACAATGAAGCTTCCCCAAACGTGAGTAATGAAGAGCCAGTAGAAGACGGTCTTGCCAAGCAAGGGAGCGCCGAGCCAAAGCAGCCAGCCCGTAGCGATCAGGTAAACGACGGCAGCAAGGAAAATGAGGTAGCTCATCTTCTGACCGCCGTTGTAGCGGCCCTGCGGCGGAACTTCAACCGGTCCGAAGGGAATCTTGAAGAAACGACGCGGATAGCCGCCGAAGTTTCTGAACCACATAATGGTGTTTCTGTCCCACTCAAGAAGGTTCTTAAGTGTCACGGCAAAACGTTCGGGGGCAAAGAGAACATAGCCCACGAAGTTAAGGGTGAAGAGAGCACCGAGCCAGAGATGCCAAACCATCATGAGGTTGGCGGTTTCATCGGAAATATCGCCCATCCAATGGCCGAAATAAACGATGGCACCGGTGATGACCAAGGCATACCAGCAAATTGCGTTGATGGAGTGGAAAACCTTGTCGGAAGTGTGGAAGCGCAGAATTCTTGCGCCTTTCATTTCGGGATTAGACATGTTCTGCCTCCGTCATAGCCAGCTGAGAGCGGGGATAGTAATGGGTGTGGTTAAGCTTGTACATCTCGCCTTCGACGGGTTTGCCGTTCATGTCTTTGTAGACCTGCCAGCAGACATCGTTCTGGTGAGAGGAAGTCAGATTGATCTTCTGCAGACGCTTGTCATCTGCATACAGACCGTTCTGTCTGTCGAGAATAACCTTATTGCGGGAAGTGATCAGCTGAGTGATCACAGCGCCGGCGCCGGCAACTAAAACTGCGCACAGACCGATGACTTTCAGGAAGCCGCGGCGGCCCAACATGGCAGGAACGTCGCGTTCGGTATATTGATATTTACTCATTTCTATTTCCTACCTTGTTAGAGTTTGACAGGAAGCGGAGTTGTCGGAGCAAGCCAGGAAGAACCTGCGCCCTGCAGAGGCTGACCGCCGCCGTTGACGCAGCCGCCCGGGCAGTTCATGACTTCGATGAAGTGCCAGCGATCCTTGTCTTCGTTGATGATCTTCATGACATTCTTCAGATCCTGAAGAGCGCCGTTAACAACAGCAACGCGGAGTTCGAAAATCTTGCCGCCCTGAGCCTTCAAAGGAATAGGCACAGTCGCTTCAACTAAAGAGTTGTTCAGACCGCGGACGCTGATGATGTCCGGGTTCTTCAGTTCTTCGCCGGCCAGAAGAGCATAGGCCGTACGGAGAGCAGCTTCCATCACGCCGCCGGAGCAGCCGAAAATCGTACCGGCACCGGTGTATTTTTCGGTCGGCTTAACTTCGTGTGTAGTCGGCATCTTGAGCGGATCGATACCGAGACGACGGAAGACTTCAGCGATATCACGAGTTGTGAGGCTGTAGTCGATGTCGGGGAAGACGGGAGAGTCTTTAGGAATAACGTTGTGTTCAACGTTCCACTTCCAGGCGTCGATGAATTCAGGACGGCTGGCTTCGAAAATCTTAGCGGTACAAGGAGTAATGGAAACGATGCAGACATCGCGCGGATCCTTGTTCCAAACGTGCTTAGCAGCCCAGGTCTTGCCTAAGGCACCGCCCATCTGAATCGGGCTCTTTGTGGTGGAAACATGGGGAATCGCAGAAGCGAAGTTAATTTCCATGTTTCTGACCCAGCCAGGGCAGCAGCTGGTGAAGTGAGGCAGCGGATGGTGAGCCATCATGTTGACTTCAGGACTTCTTTCCCCCAGGCACCAGTAGCGAACCTTCTTAATGAATTCCGTACCTTCTTCCAAAATCGTCTGGTCAGCGGTCTGGTTCACGTCATAAATAGTGAAACCGGCCTTTTCCAAGGCATTGAGCATCTGATCGGTGCAGAGGTCGCCGGGTTTACCGCCGAATTCTTCAGCCAATGCGACACGGACTGCAGGAGAGGGATGAGCGACCACGAATTTCTTCGGATCTTTAAGAGCTGCGATGACGTCGTCGACGAAGCTCATCTGTTCAATAGCGCCGAACGGGCAGGCGCTTAAGCACTGACCGCAGCTGACGCATGCATCGTCGCGGATTTTGTGAATGGCGCCTAAACCGCCGGAAATAGCATCAACCGGGCAGAACTTGCGGCAGGTGTCGCAGCCGACGCAGTTGTCTTTGTTAATGTGGATAATTCCGCGAAGTTCGCCTTTGCGGAAATTTCCCTGAAACGCGGGACCGTCTTCTCCGCGACAGCCTTGAGGCGGTCGGAAGGTAACAACATCCATAGTAGACATTACTCAACTCCAGAGCTTGAAATGGAAATTTAAAGAGACAGTTTCGGATAAAAATATATTTAGTAAATCGCAGGTGCGAAGTCCCGAGTCTCCTTACGGAGCGAAGTTTACGGTGTTGTTACAGATTTCTCAACGGCCTCTATCCTTTTGTCTTAAGTAAAAACCTCTAATTAATAAGGACAAATGAAAACAGATGTAATCAAAAGCCCCGAAAATACGGGGCTCTGAGGTTTTCGTTTACATGTCGGCTTCTCTAAGTGGTTTCCTTAACTCCGCCCGAATGTTGTCCATCGCGGAGTAGAAATCCTTCATCATCACAAGGCCGAGCAGCTTGCCTTTATCAGTCACAATGAAGCGGTCATGGTCTTCTGGGTTCTCTTTAATCGCTCCTGCAAGTTTCAAAGCGAGAACCTCTTTAAATAACGCACGATCCAGATCGACGCCGTGAACTTCTTTGAAGTATTTACGACTGATGCGGCCGGCAAACAACTGAAGCAGTAAGCGGTACTGAAGAATGCTGCGTTTGCCGAAAACCTTTCTTCTTTCCACCCCGTTATTGCCTGAGCCGATGCGCTCGTTGTAGCGGCGCAGTGAGAACGTGTTTACATAAAGCGAATCCCCCAAGAAGCTGAAGGCACCCGAACCCACACCCAAGTATTCATCGTTGTCGATCACATACTCGTCAAAGCCCTCATTATTGGACTTCCCGAAAGCCCATGAGGAAAGCTGGGTATAGTCTTCCGTCAGCATGTCCAGGATCATGCGGTACTGGCCTGCCCTCACATCGTGAGGTGCGGCAATAGAATCCTTAACACTGCGTTTAGTCTGACTTGTCACCATCAGAGGATAGGTCGTGATCTGACGGGGGGACAGCTTCAGCAGGGTTTCAAGGTCGCGGTGAAGAATCTCATCGGTCTGGCCCCTGAATCCGAAGATCATGTCAACATTGCAAATCGGGAAAAGTTCCTGCGCTTTCGCAATATTTTCAAAGACTTCCTGTCCGGTTCCGAATTTATCGCGTTCGGTCATCTTGAGAATGCCGTCATCAAAGCTCTGAACACCGATTGACATGCGGTCCACCAGGCCTTCAAGCATATGAATTTGCGGATCGCCCATGATCTGAGGATCCGTTTCGACGGAGACTTCCTTGATGGAAGGGAACAGTTTTTTAGCCAGCTCCAGTGTTTTAGCCAACTCGTCCATCAGCACTGTGGTCGTGCCTCCGCCGACATACATCGATGTGAAGTCATAACCCATGGCATGAACGGCCTCCATCTCTTTGCGCAGATTCACAAAGTATTCGCGGGCCTTGTACTCTTTGAAAAGAAATCGATGGAAGGTGCAGTAGGAACAAAGCGTTTTACAGAAAGGAATATGCGCATACAGCATATATTTATGGCCTTCCTGCGGAAGCGGAAACTTCTCAAGAACACAGCGGTCAAGCGTTAAATCCCGATCCAGATAGTACTGCATCACCGCTTCGGTGCTCTGCAGCATCCACTTCGGCGCAATCGCTTCCGACTTCCCATGCTTGACGTTGCCCTTATAGGCATTACGCATAGTTTCGGTGGAACGTTCTTCCATTGTTTCTATCAGTGTTATTTTGTAGACAGAAGGTCGATTATACGGAGGTCTCTTCTAAATACGGCTCTTCTTTGCGCCTTTATACATCTCTTCAATCAGGTGCCCGTACCTTGCCTGCATCGGAGAACGCTTAAGTTTCAAGGTCGGCGTGAGAAGCCCGTTATCAATCGTCCACTCGTCCAAAGTGAGCGCAAGGTTTTTAGGAACTGCGTATGCCGGGAAAGTTCGACAGGCTTTCTTGACCATTTCAAGTATTTTTTTGCGAACCACCGGAGCATGCAAAGACTCCGGATCCTTGGGATCAACTCCCTGGTCTGCCGCTAACTTTTCCCACAGTGTCGGATCCAGGGAGATCAGCACAGCGATGTAAGGCATACCGTCGCCGACAGCGTAAGCCTGTCGGAAGAGCGGAAGCGTTTCAAGTGCGCTTTCAATATCGACAGGAGAAATTTTTTCTCCCGTAGAGGTCACAAGAATCTCTTTGATTCTGCCGACGATTTTCAGCCGTCCTTCTCCGTCGTAAGCTCCCTGATCGCCAGTCTTGAGCCAGCCGTCCTCGGTAAAGGCATTCTTCGTGTCCTTTTCCCGATTCCAGTACCCTTTCATGACCAAGTCACCCTTGATCTGGATTTCTTCCCTTTCTCCCAAACGAATCGAGACGTCCTTCAGAGCTCGGCCGACGGTTGCCGGATCATTGTCCGTCACATTGTTGCCGCTGATGATCGGGGAAGTCTCGGTCATGCCGTAGCCTTGAATCACCGGAAGACCGAGGCCGCAGAAAACCTTAGCCGCCTCAGGGTTAAGAGAAGCACCGCCGCTGATGGCCACGCGCAACCTTCCGCCGAATTGAGACTTCAGTTTTTCCGAGATCTTCTTACCAACCGTCGCATTGACCAAGCCGCCAAACATTGAACCCTGAGACCCGGCCGTTTTTATCGAATTTTTTCTGCAGAAATTCTGCCATCCGGCGTTGACGGCCATATGGAATAAGGTCGCCTGGATTTTGCCTTTCTTGGCAAGCGCGTCATTCAGCTTGGCGTAGATGCGTTCATAAACTCTCGGGACAGAAATCAAAACATTAGGCTTCGCAATCTTGAAGTCTTCTGCGAGGTATTGGAGAGAGCGGTTAAATACAATTGTCGAACCTGTCGCCAGCGCCAAGTAGTATCCTGCCGTTCTTTCAAACATATGAGAAAGCGGAAGGAACGAAAGGAAGATATCACCGATCTCCGGCTTGACATGCGCCAAAGTTGAACGGACGTTGCTTGTGATGTTTTTATGAGTAAGCATCACACCCTTCGGCTTGCCGGTCGTCCCGGACGTATAAACAATGCAGGCCAAATCGTCGACCTTCGGCTGCTCGGGTAAAGCAATGTCTGCAGGAGCTCCTTTGAGCCATTCTTTTACTCCTTGAATGAGCTCCGTCGCCTCCGTCAGTTCTTCCGTAATGATGACTTTTTTGATCGCAGAAAGATCAAATCCGGCTTCCTGGATTTTCTCCCATTTGGACTTCTTGTCCGTCACCAAGACGGACGCTCCGCTGTCCTGGAGAATGAACGCACTGGAAGCCGGCGTATCGATTGCGTGAAGAGGAACCGGCACGAGAGAGTTGGCCATTGCCGCCTGATCAAAGCACACGGCGTTCACACCGTTAGGCAGGAGCATCGCAACACGGTCTCCCTTGTTAAGCCCTAAATCGGCGAAAGCCCTCTGCCAGTTCTTTACCTTCTCACCGAGCTCCTTATACGTGACTGAGACCCACTCTTTTGTCGCCCGATTAAATTCTCTCAGTGCTTCGTCCGACGGTCCTTTCAGAACACGATTCTGAAAGAAATCACAAAGTGTGCTTAAGCTGTTAAGTGCCTCAGCTCGTTGTTCTTTCGTTTCAGTCAACTCTCTCTCCACACAAATATCCCATAGTACTTTCAGCGTAAAGCTGAAATTCTATTGAAAACGATCGAAATTTTAGGTGTTTTCACTAATGAAAAAGCCTTCGCCGGTTAGGAACGAAGGCTTTGAACTTCTGCGATTAAATCAAGGCATAACGCGGGCTTCCCAGCCGCTGGTGCACTCCGTCACGTAAGGATAAAAATTCTTACTGGCCTGGCACCAGTACATCGTCTTACCCGGAATCGTTGCTGCGGTGACGACAGGAGCCGTCACAATCGGAGCCGCGACTACAGGCGCGGTGACAACCGGCGCCGTCACCACTGGCGCAGTAACAACCGGAGCTGATACTACGGGAGCTGTCACGACCGGAGCGGTATACGTCGGAAGCGTATAAGTCGGTGCGGCGTACGTCGGCGCTACGTAGGAAGGCGCCACATATGTCGGAGCTGTATAGGTCGGGGTCGTAGCGTTTGTAATCGCATTGGCCAATCCCATGCCCAGGCCGAGCACCAGTGTTCCGCCAAGGACGTCTCTTCCGAAATCGTGCCATCGATTATGGTGATGATGACGCGGCGGCGGAGGCGGTCCGCCCCAGCCGGGTCCTCGGAAACCGGGCCCCGGTCCGAATCCGGGTCCTCCGGGCGGAGGTCCGGGAGGACGGGCGTCAACAGCTGTACAAACAGCCAGACCTAAAGCTGCTAAGCAGGCTGCAGTTCTTATTAATTTCATTCTCATCGCCAGAACCTCTCAATTGTGTTCTTACGTTTATTTTGACTGCTTAGAAATCCTTTTGGAAGACTTTTAACCGCCCAAAAATACTAATTTGCAAGCGATTGTTTTTCTTCCAGCTCTTCCCACAGGGCGTACTTCTCTTCAAGCTCCTTGGCTATTTTCTGCATCTCATCGCCGTCAGCCCGAATTTGCTCTGGCGCTTTGCTGCCGTAGGATGGCTGCTGCATGAGCTCGACAAGTTCGTTTTGACGGTTTTCGAGTGCCTCTATCTGCCCGGGGAGTTCCTGAAGAAGCTTGTTTTCTTTATAGCTGAGCCCCGGCTTTGCGTTCCGACGTCGCGTTTTCTGAGCTTTTTCCGCTTGAGCGGCTGCCTCGGCAGCCGCCGCTGCTTCCGCGGCCTTCTGCTCCTCCTTTCCCTTCTTATCCCGCCATTTGAGCCACTCTTCGTAGCCGCCGACGTACGATGTCCAAAACCCGTCTTTGTCTGGGGCGATCGTTAACGTCGCGACGTTGTCCATAAACGAGCGGTCGTGTGTTACTAACAAAACCGTCCCCGGGTATTCCGCCAGCGTCGCCTCAAGCATCTCGATGGATTCAATATCCAAGTCGTTAGTAGGCTCATCCATGACCAATAAATTGGCCGGTTTTGCGAAAAGTTTGGCAAGAAGCAAACGATTTCTTTCTCCGCCCGACAGGCTGGAGACTTTCACGTTGACACGGTGCGGCGGAAAGAGGAACTCGCCTAAGTAACCTATCACGTGCTTTCGCACACCTCCGACTTCAACCCAGTCAGACCCGGGAGAAACCGTTTCCTGCAGTGTCTTGGTCGGGTCAAGCTCGCTGCGAAGCTGATCAAAGTAGGCGATCTGCAGATTGGTTCCGAGTTTCACTGTTCCTGAGTCCGGCTGCATCTGCCCCAAGATAATTTTGATTAGCGTGCTTTTGCCGACGCCGTTAGGGCCGAGCAAGCCCAGCTTGTCACCGCGCATCACGCGCAGTGTTAAATCTTTAATCAAGCATCGATCACCAAAAGTCTTGCTAACACCCTCAAGTTCGGCAACCACCTTGCCGCTTCTTTCTCCGGCATCCAGGTTAAGATCAATTTTGCCGATTCGATCACGTCTCTGCTCGCGCTCAATGCGCATTTGCTCCAGACGTCTGACCCGGCCCTCGTTTCGTGTGCGCCTCGCTTCAATACCGCGCCGAATCCAAGCTTCTTCCTGAGTCCAAACCTTATCAAAGTCAGCTCTTGCCTTATCCTCTGCGGCGAGCTCTTCTTCTTTTCTTCGCTGATAGGCTTCAAACGAACCGGGATAACTTCGGACCACACCTCGATCCAGCTCCCAAATCGTGTCAACAATACGATTAAGAAATGCCCGGTCATGAGTAATCGTCACGAAGGATCTGGACTTTTTAAATTCATTCAGGATGATATTTTCGAGCTGACGAATCGCGTCAATGTCCAAATGGTTCGTCGGTTCATCCAGCAGAAGGAGGTCTGCATCCAATGCAAAGGCAAGCGCCAACGCAGCTTTTTTCTTTTCGCCGCCGGAGGCTTTCTTTAAATCAAGGTTTTCATCCAGTCCGAATTTATGAAGGAACTCAGATAATCGGCTTTGGATCTGCCAGCGCATTTTTTCGTCCGGCAGCTCATCCAGCTTACCTCGAAGCACCAAAGAATCCATGACGGTCGGGGCTTCCGGAAAGTAAGGCTCCTGCTCCACGTAGACTGCATGCAGACCGTTCTGTGTATGCAGTTCTCCGCCGTCAAGTTTTTCGATACCTGCAAGAACTTTAAGTAAAGAGCTCTTGCCGGTGCCGTTTCGGCCGATCAAACCGATTCTCTGACCTGCTTCGACCGTAAGGTCGGCATTATCGAGAAGCGGCTTATCTCCCCAGGCCAAATGGCCTTCCATCATCGTCACAAAACTCATAACCCAGCCTCTTCCGCGCTTTCCGTAAACTGCACTAAATCTTCTTCAGAAGTCTTTCCCGTCTTGTTCGGACTTACAACGGTCTTAACGAGTTCCCGTTTTACCTTGCTTCCGCTGTCTTTATCAAAGCTCAGGCGTCCGGTCAGCCCGTCCGGCACTTCAATACGGCGCGCCCAGTCAATCCACTTTGTTCCTAAGTTCCAAGCATCCACACCGACAGAAAACATCTGCAGCTCTTCCGGAGATAAATTCTCTCTTTCTCCCTTGTACTGAGCCACCAGAGTGCTCGCGTTCTCCTCTGCCGGGATCTCCAACGTGATCATGCCGTTCAAATCATTGGATTGGGTTTTGGCCAGCATGGTGTCTTTCTGATGCATCGGATTGGTGTAACTTGTCCCAAAAACCGGAAGCTCAGGCGGCAGATAGGGACGAAGAAGACTTGCATTTTGAGCATTCATGGCAAAGAAGACACCCCGGAACGCCTTGCCTCTCATTTCCTGTCGAAGATAGGCAATCTGATCAGAAGAAATATGGCGTCTTTCCGCTCCTGCTCCGACTTTAACTAAAGCGGCTTCCATGGCCCGTGCCAAGCGTTCATCATACGGATCCTGAGTCGAGAGGATCACGAAATTATTCGCTGCCAAATCGGCCTTTTGAGCGGTGTTTTCCACGGCAATTTTTGCGAGCTGATCAACTTCGCTCTCAGCCGAAATATCGATGCTTAAAAATAATTCCGGTGCCGTTTCTCCGGAGGGACGATTAATCGCTACGACCGGCAGAGGCAAGTAAGGCATCTCGGATATTGTCTGCACCGCGTCCCGAGAAACAGGTCCGATGGCCAGTACCGCTCCGTCGTCGGCAGCTTTCTTTAAAACTGCGCCGGCTTCCTGCGGATTACTCAATTCATACTGAACCAATTCACAAGCACCCGAGGCCGTTGCCTCGTGACTAGCCGCGAGAATTCCCTGCTGAATAGGAGCAGCCGCTTCGGACAGAACGGATCCTTTAGGGGATACAATCAGAGCGATTTTAGTTTTGTTCTGCGATTGAATCTGCGCATCCGTTGTCGGTCCGATCTCGGATTGCTGAGCAGCTGCGGTTGTGACGGCAGCTGCCGTAATAAGGCTCAGAGATACGCGACACAAAATTCTGTTTACCAACGAGGTCAAGATGGACTCCCGAAAATTCCTCTACGACAATAACGAACTCTTCCAAAGCATCTCGCTTCCTTCCCAGGACCTGCCTGCCCCTGCACTTTATGTCGTCGCTCTTCCGATCGGAAATCTCGGCGATATTACCCTCAGGGCGCTTTGGATCCTTAGCAAGGCAGACTGTATTGCCGCTGAAGACACTCGGGAAACAAGAAAACTTTTGGAGAAGTTTAATATAGAGTCGCACTTGTTCCCTGTCCATCAGCATAACGAGCACGAGGGGGCAGAAAAGGTTCTGAGTTATCTGGCCGAAGGTAAGCGAGTGGCACTGGTCACGGACGCCGGGACGCCCGCCGTTTCCGATCCCGGCACGAAAGTCGTCGCCGAAATCAGAGAACGAGGTTATCGCGTCATTCCGATTCCCGGCGCCAGCGCTTCGGTAACGGCTATCTCTGCCGCTGGTATGGCCCCTGAGGGTTTCACATTCCACGGCTTTTTAACCGGCGGGAAAAAAGAGCGGGCAGCCGAACTTCAGAAATTAATTAATAGCGGGCGTATTTTTATCTTGTATAAAGCGCCCCATCGTTTAGAAAAATTAATCGATGAGCTAAGCGAATCTGTTCCTGCTGACCGAAAAATCACAATTGCTCGAGAGCTCACGAAAAAATTTGAACAAATTGACAGTCTTTATTCTCCTGATTTACACGAATGGCTATCCCGCAATCCTCCTAAGGGAGAATATGTGATTGTTGTCGACGCGGCTTCAGCCTCAGCGGAAGAGACGTTAAAGGAAGAAGATAAGCAATGGATCGACGAGCTAATCCCGCTCCTTCCGGCTGGACAGTTGTCAACAATCGCAAGTAGAATTTCCCGTTTTCCCAAAAAAATCATTTACAACTACATAGTCAGCAAGAAGAATTCACTGTCGACAGTGGATTGATTGTTTGCCCGACCGGGAGTAATAAAGTGTCAAACAGCAAAAAACAGAAAGATCAAAGCGAATTGGTCAGTGAGAAGGTTGAGGTCAGCACCGTCTCCGAAGCCGACGCTGCAGCTTCAAAAGAAGAAGATCCGTTCCATACAGCCGTGGAGTCTATTACTTCTTCTCCGATCACATCGGAAAAAGAAGCCGAAGAATACGTCTCCAACCAAACCTTCGCCGCCGCTAACGAACACGAAATGCAGGCTCTGATCTCCATCCTGGAGGGCGAAGCCCCTGCCGACCGTAAAGCCATTCTTAAGGCTCTGGTTCAGCGTGAAAAATTAAAGGAAGGCGCCGGTAAGAAGGCCGAAGTCAACGAAAATGAATTAAACGAAGATTGGAAGCACGGCGGTTATCCTTATAAAAACCGTATGAGCCGCAAGATCTATGAAAAAGAAAAATATCTTCTTCAGGTCGAGCTTCTCAAACTTCAAAACTGGGTTAAAGAAACCGGACAGAAAGTTGTCATTCTGTTCGAAGGCCGAGATGCCGCCGGTAAGGGCGGCACCATCCGTCGTTTCATGGAACATCTCAATCCCCGAGGCGCCCGCGTAGTTGCATTGGAAAAGCCCACTCAGCGTGAACTCGGTGAATGGTACTTCCAGCGTTATGTAAAACACTTGCCGACCGCCGGCGAGATCGTTTTGTTCGACCGCTCCTGGTACAACCGTGCCGGCGTCGAGCGCGTGATGGGGTTCTGCACCGATGACCAGTATTTGGAATTCATGCGCGAATGCCCTGAATTCGAACGCTTCCTTACACGCAGCAGAATCTATCTGATCAAGTTCTGGTTCTCCGTCAGTCGAAAAGAACAAAGAAGACGCTTCAAGGAACGTCAGGTCCACCCGCTCAAACGCTGGAAGCTTTCTCCGATCGATATGGCTTCTCTCGATAAATGGGACGACTACACCAAGGCTAAAGAAGCCATGTTCCTTAATACGGATACTGTGGCCGCTCCCTGGACCGTCGTTAAGAGCGACGATAAAAAACGCGCTCGCCTGAATGCCATGCGTTATGTCCTTCAGTCTTTACCCTACACCGGCAAAGATATGAATGCCATCGGCGCCATTGATCCTCTGATCTTAGGCCGTGCCAATACGATCTATGAAAAGGGCGAACACAGCGACATTCTTCTTCAGCTGAGTACCCATCTCGCAGAAAAAAATTCTGAGACAAAGAAGAAAGCGAAATAAATCTGCTGCTGCTTAAGCGGCGCAGAGACGCCAAAGGCCGCAATCGCGGCCTTTTGGTTTTTCTGAAGACGGAACTTCTAAAGCTGAAGTTTGTATGTTCCCATGGTCTCGGCCATTTGAACGACACGCCCGTCAATGGCGTTAAACACATCCTTAAGCTCAGGCGGTTCATTAAAGCTGAGAACTGTATCAACCGCAAACACTTTGAAGAAGTAGCGGTGCGTTCCGATCGGAGGCTTCGGGCCGATGTAGCCCACAGTGCCCCTGCCGTTTACGCCTTCGCTGGAGCCGGGAAAAAGGCTCTCGAGATCTGCCCCTTCCGGAATGGAGAGGTTCTGAGGCGGAAGGTTATACGCTACCCAGTGAACAAAAGTCAGCTTAGGGGCCTCAGGATCCGGCGCATCCGGATCCACACACACGAGAACTAAAGACTGTGTGCCTTTGGGAATATTGATAATCTCAAGCGGAGGAGACATATCGCTCCCCTGTTGAGTGAATTCTTTCGGGATCGGTGCCCCCGTCGCAAATGTCGGAGACAGAATTTCAAGTTTCTCCATCCCTCAGTTCCTTCTTACGGTCTCACAGACTGTTCGCGGGTCTTGGAGGACTTGATGGCACGAACAATGCTGTCCAGCTGTTCGGAAATCTCTTCGACGATATTGTTTGCGGTAACAATACCGCACAACTTGCCGTCCTTGTCGACAACCGGCAGTCTGCGAATGCCCTGCTCGCGCATTCTTGCTAAAGCATCGACAACGGTTTCGTCGGCGCTTGCGGTGCAAACGGGAGCAGACATGACATCTTCAACTTTCAATCCTTTCGGATCTTTCTCTAATGCCACGACTTCAATGCAAATATCACGGTCAGTGATCATTCCGACCGGCTGTCTGTCGTCATTGATGACAACCAGACTTCCTACATGAAGAGCTCGCATGGCTTTAGAACAATCCAAAACAGAAGTTCCCAGCGGAATTGTGGCAACTGTATGTACTGACAAATCGATAATTTTGATAGAACGAGCTCTCATCTATACCTCTTGCTAAAACCTATTGCCCATACGCTATGTATTTGATCTTTATAAGGGTTCGGGCACTCACCCTCAACACGGTATCATACCAAACCAAAACGGCCTAAAAGGCCTGCAGGACCGCTCGGAAACACGGATCTTCGCGCTAAACCTCCTCCGGTGTTTCCGGAGTAATGCGTTCTTTTTCCAGATCCTTAAAGTCAAAAAGTGTTTGATCCAGTAAATGTGACGGAGCGACTCGGGTCAGACTGCGGAAGATGTTCTCAACTCTTCCCAGCGTCTCCCTGTCCATCCTCTGGATGATCTCTTTCATTTCACGGCGGCATACGTCATCAGCGCCGCATAATTTTGGGATGACATCGTAGCCTTTGATGCGGCACCAGCGCGCCAAGTCTTTCTCACGCAAGTACACAAGCGGACGAATCACAATGTGCTCTTTGGCATCGCTTAACAGCTTCGGGGGCATGGACTTAAGACGGCCGCCGTAGAACATGTTCAGCATCAGCGTGCTGACGACATCGTCCAAGTGGTGTCCCAGCGCGATTTTCGTGCACTTCTGCTCTCTTGCAACCCGATAAATAATGCCTCTTCTCAGGCGCGAGCAAAGCGAACAAAGATTTCGATTGTCCGAGTACTTCGACTTCACAATGGAGAACGTATCCTGGTCCTCAATGTGATACGGGACTCCGATCTTCTCCAGGTGCGCAATGAGTCGATCCAAAGGGAAATCAGGAAGATGCTGATTCAGACAAAATGCCAGCAGCTCGAAGTGAATCGGCGCGCGTCCCTGCAGGCGCACGAGCGCATCCAGCAGTGCATAACTATCTTTCCCGCCGGAGACACATACCATCACTTTGTCTCCGTCTTCGATCAGGTTGAAATCCGTAATCGCTTGGGCGCAGAGTCTGACCAAGCGCTTCTCGAGTTTTCTGTTTTCAAACGACAAACGCTCTTTCTTCTCTTCGGAAGCTGCCTCTGATGCAGTCTCCTCCGCAGTCGAAATATTTTGTTCTGTTT
>URYO01000012.1 GCA_900552195.1 uncultured Sutterella sp.
GCACTTTGGGAGACCAAACGTAGGCACATTGCGGTGACAACGCAATATTCGTCACACCGGAAGCCAGTGCGGAACGAAGGATGGTTCCGACATTGCCCGGATCTTGGACGCCGTCAAGATAAATCCAATCCTCGTCTTTTTTGATCTTTCCCTCTTCCGGGATGCGGATCTCACAAACTATCCCGGCACTGGTGTCCACCGGAGAAATCGAAGCATAAATTTGAGACGGCAACTGAACTACAGAAATCTTCAACGACAGGTACTTTTGCAGGATTTCCGATATTTCAAAATTCTTCTCGGCCCCTTCTCTTAAAAATACTTTGCGGACAAGCTCAGGATGCGAAAGAAGTTCTCGGGCCAAATGAATCCCTTCGGCGAGAGATAAACCTTCTTTTCTCGCCGCCCTCGAGTGCTGCGCCAAATTCTTCGCAAGCTTAATCGAAGGATTAGCTGCGCTTGTGATCCGCATGAATTCCATTTACTGTCCCTTTCGCTTTTTACGATCGGCTCGCCGTTCAAACTTCTTAGCAATCAAGGCCACAGGACCGAACGTCATTCGGTGCACTGGACACGGGCCCCATTTCTCCAGCATTTTAAGATGGTGTGCCGTACCGTATCCCGCATGTTGCTCAAAGCCGTATTTCGGATACATTCCTCCCAAGATTTTCATCAAGGCGTCCCGATAGGTCTTGGCCAAGATGGAGGCTGCGGAAATTTCCGGAATCAAGTCGTCGCCTTTGACAATCGGCTCTGCACGGAAAGGAAGCTCTGGCAGGCGGTTCCCATCAACCAAGACTAAGTCCGGTTTTGGATCAAGCTGAAGAACGGCTTTACGCATCGCTGCCATCGTCGCCTGAAGAATGTTCATTCGGTCAATGTCCGCAACCGAACTTTCGGCGATCGCCCAAGCGAGCGCATGCGTTTTAATCTGCTCTGCAAGAACTTCTCTTGCGTGAGCCGTCAGTTTTTTTGAGTCTCTGAGCCCTTCTATCGGATGATCGGAGTTCAAAATCACGGCTGCAGCAACAACCGGTCCGGCCAAAGGGCCGCGGCCCGCTTCGTCCACACCGCAAACAAGTGTGGCGATCGTTTCCTCACCGTCGAATAAATAGTCAGCCATCAGCGTTTTAAAACCTGATCGATTGCCTCTGTTGCCAGCTGAGCAGTCGGCCTCAGCAATGTTTCATGCATTTCTGAAAATACTTCTTTGAGATATTCCTGCCGCTTCGGCTCCAGGGCGTGAAGCAAATGGGACGAAAGGATCTCAGGCGAACAGAACATCTGAACGCACTCGGGAACCAAAGTCTTCTGCGCCAGGATATTGGGCAGGCTGATCCACTTTGTCTGTCCTTTGGAAAGAATCAGCATTGCCGAAAGCGCCGGCATAGCGTATCCGACGACCAAGGGCTTTTTATAAAGTGCCGCCTCAAGCGTTGCTGTGCCACTCGCCACCAAAATAGCGTCAGCCGCTTCCATCGCCAAATGAGACTTCCCGTCCAAAAGAACGGTATTGTCTTCGACATCAGGAAAGCGATTGAGAACTTCTAAAATCTCTTTTTTCCTTTGCTCATCGGCGGCCGGAACTATGAATCGAGTTCTCGGTTCCTGCTTCATCAGTAAGGACGCAGCGCCGAAAAATGCCGGCGCACACCAGCGAATCTCGTCTTTACGGCTGCCGGGAAGAATGGCAATGACCGGCCCCTGCGCAGCGATGTTCAGTTTGCGTCTTGCACCTTCCGTATCCGGCACCATCGGAATGATCTCGGCTAGAGGATGGCCGATGTACGTGCTCGGAATGCCGGCTTCTTTAAAAATTTTCTCTTCAAAAGGGAAAATCAAAAGCAGATGATCCACCGCACGTTTGATTTGGTGAATTCTCTGCGGACGCCAAGCCCAAACGGCCGGAGCCACCATGTGAACAACCGGAATCCCCGATGCTCTGACCTTCTCTTCAATCGACAGATTAAAGTCAGGAGCATCAACTCCGATGTAGGCAGCAGGACGAAGCTGGACAGTACGGCGCATCATTTCTCGGCGAATTTTTAAAATTCGAGGCAAATGACGGATCACCTCCAAATAGCCCCGGACGGAAAGTTCGCTGGCATGAAACCAAGTATCCAAGCCGTCTTGAATCATTCGGTCACCGCCGATACCTTCCATCTTAAGATTCGGACGAGACGCGGCAACAGCCGGCAGAACACGCGAAGCTAGATAATCTCCGCTGTTCTCTCCGGCTGCCCAGATAATGCTGTTGTTGGTCAATTGCTCCATTAGCGAGCCAATCCTCGAGTTGCCTGCTCTGTGAATTCGCACATCAGTTCACAGACTTTCTTAGCCTGTTCATCTTCTAATGCTGATGCGTAAGCCTTGATGGCTTCCACGGCCTCTGGAACGGTCTTGCCTTCACGGAAGATCAGTTTGTAGCTTTCGCGTGCCGCGTGCATGGCAGCCCTTGAATAGCCGTGACGCTTCATGCCTTCAAGATTGATGCCGAAAGGAGAGGCAGGATAACCTTGATACATGCCGTAGGGAATGCAGTCCTGACGAACCATGCTTCCGCCGCTCAGCATCGCGCCCTTTCCGATCTTGACAAACTGGTGGATGCCGGACTGGCCGCCGACGATCACGTCGTCGGCAACATGAACGTGCCCGGCAAAGCCGACATTGTTGGCAATGATGGTGTCGTTTCCGATGACGCAGTCATGTGCAACATGAACGTTGGCCATCAGCAGATTGCCGTTTCCAATAATGGTTATTCCTTTGTCCTGCACGGTCCCGACAGAGAGTGTGCAGTGTTCGCGAATAACGTTGTTGTCACCGATGATTAGCTGAGTTTCTTCACCGCGGTATTTTTTATCCTGAGGATCGATACCGATCGCTGCAAAGGCATAAATCTTGTTGTTCTTACCGATCTTCGTATGACCGGTAAGAACAATATGGCTCTGCAAAGTGGTTCCTTCACCGACTTCAACGTGGGGACCGATCGTGCAGAACGGACCGACGACAACGTTCTCCGCAAGTTTGGCTTGAGGATCTACTAAGGATGAGGGATGGATCTGAGCCATATTTTTTCCTTTATTTGGGTGAACGATAAGAGCACATCATGTCGGCACATGCAGCCAGCTGACCGTCAACCGTTGCATCGCAGTGCATCTTGATCATGCCGAGTTTTTCACGGAGGAATGTGCATTCAAAACGAAGCTGATCACCCGGGATCACGACACGTTTGAAGCGAGCGTTGTCAATAGAAGCAAAATAGAAAAGTTTCTCAGGATCTCTTTCGCCGCCCATTCTTGCAAAAGCAAGCATCGCACAGGCCTGAGCCATCGCTTCGATGATCAGAACGCCGGGCATGACGGGAACGCCGGGGAAGTGGCCGGTGAACTGAGGTTCGTTGACAGTGACGTTTTTGATCGCAATCAGCTTATCAACACCGTTCGTTTCCAAAACTCGGTCAACTAAAAGAAACGGATAGCGGTGAGGCAGGAGCCTCATGATGTCATTAATGTCTTGCATTTTTACTCTTTCTTAAGGGAATCAACTTTTTCAGCCAGATGCTTCAGCTGTCTGCGCATCTCAGGCAAACGTTTAATTACGGACAGAATGTTATAGAACTCTCTATGAGGCATTGCGGGCATGTAGCCGGCATAGTAGTCAGGTTTCTCGATCGAACTCGGAACGCCTGCCCCGCCGCCGATGATCGAACCTGCAGCGACCTTGAGGTGTCCGGCAAAACCGGAACCGCCGCCGGCCTGAACGTTGTCGCCGATAATCGTGCTGCCGGCCAAACCGGTTCTTCCGGATAGGACAACATTCTTACCAACTTGGCAGTTGTGACCGATCATAACTAAGTCATCAATCTTGGTGCCTTGTCCGATGGTGGTATTCTGCAACGCACCGCGGTCGATACATGTATTGGCGCCGATTTCGACATCGTCGCCAGTTTCAACCGCACCGATCTGCGGAATCTTCACGTATTGTCTGTCCAAAGGCGCAAATCCGAAACCGTCGGCGCCAATCACGGCACCGGAGTGAATGATATTGCGTCTGCCGATACGGCAGCCATAATAGATGGTAACGTTCGGATAAATACGAGTGTGTTCGCCGAGAACAACGCCTTCGCCGATAACGCTGTTGGCTCCGACAAAGCAGTAAGGCCCGACCTGCGCACCTTTGCGAATTACAACGCCGGCTTCAACGGTTGCGGTCGAATCAATAACGGCACCGTCTTCGACTACGGCTCTGGTATCAACCCCCGGCTCCGGCTGCTCCTGCGGGAAGATGATTTGCAGGGCATATGCAAACCAAGCGTACGGATTGCGGGTAATGACGACGATACGTTCGGGCTCTTTTTCTCCCCAAATCGCCTGTTTGTCTTCTTCTGTCAAAACCAAAGCTGTCGCTTTGCAGGCGGCAGCCGCATCGCGATATTTGCTGTTGGCTAAAAAAGCAACGTCGCCGTGCCCGGCGGTCTCCAGCGGAGCAATAGACTTAATTTCAGCCTTGCCTCCGTTGGCACTGATTGTGCTCAATAAAGTATCGTTGCTTTTTTCTTTAATTCGGTCTACTAACTCAAGAAGAGTCATCGGCGCTGTTTGTTGAATCATTTGAATCGCCCTAATTAAAAAATTTATGCGGCTGATCTGAGAGGGAGAGCAAGTTTGAAATCGCCGAAACCCGAGTCAGGTCATGCCGCACGTATTGCACTAAATGGCAATTAAGCAACAAGCAGACATCTGTCTGCTTGTGCCCGATAAAAATTACTTGAGTTCCTTAAGAACCTGGTCAGTGATGTCAATCTTCGGGTTGACGTAGATGGCTTCCTGAAGAATGAGGTCATATTTTTCGCGCTGAGCGATGTTCTTGATGACCGTGTTTGCCTGACGGAGAAGCTTCTGAAGCTCCTCATTTCTGCGCTGATTGAAGTCTTCGCGGAGTTCGCGCTGACGGCGCTGGAAATCGCGGTCTCTTTCAGCCAAATCACGCTGCTTGCGAATTCTTTCCTGTTCCGTCATTGTGCCGGCGTTCTTTTCGAAGCGCTCGACGTCATTTTTCAAACGCTGACCGGCAGCATTGAGCTCTTTATCGCGCTTAGAGAATTCCTGTTCAAGTTTTTTACTTGCGGCCTGAGCAGCTGCAGAATCGCGAAGAATAACTTCGGTGCTGACGACACCGATCTTAACTTCTGCCTGCACTGCTGTCGCAGCAGAGCAAACCAAGGCGGAAACTAAAGCAACCGCTAACCATTTTTTTTGCATGAATGTATCTCCTACACAATTGTTTAATTGTGCCACAAATTTATTAGAAACCTGTACCAATTTGGAATTGGAATCTCTGAAGCTCGTCGCTGTCCTTCTTGTTGAGCGGGAATGCAAAGCTCAATTTAAGCGGTCCCATCGGAGAAATCCAAGCTAAACCGAAACCGACGGAGTAACGCAGATCGCCGAGATCAAGCTTGTCTTTCTTATAACGCTCGACTTCGTATCTGCCGGGCTCAACCTCTCTGTAGAAGGCTTTGCGGCCCCAGACCCAACCGCCGTCCAAGAAGGTGAACATACGAAGCGTTCTGTCGGCGCCGGGAATCGGCGTCAGCAGTTCGAGAGAGAAATTAAGTTTACGGTTACCGCCAGAAGCATCGCCGTCGGTATCACGCGGGCCAAGAGAAGAAGTATCGTAGCCGCGGACCGATCCGATACCGCCGCCGTAGAAGTTCTTGAAGAACGGGTACTGTTTACCTGCATAACCATCACCATAACCAAGCTCTGTGTTAAAGGCGAAAGTAATGGATTTCGTGACAGGGACGAACTGCTGGAACTGATAAGTTGCACGGTAGTACTTCAGATCAAGGACCGGCAGAGAGATTTCACCGAACAATCTCTGGTAGCGGCCGCGTGTCGGAGCCAGAATGTTGTCTCGGGTATCACGAGACCAGCCGATCGTCGCTGCAATGCTCTTCGGCTTCTTACCGTAATCGTTGACATAGTCGACGTAGCGGCGCGGAGCACCGGAGCCGACGGTCACATCGGTCATTTCAAACTTACCGCCGAGGAAGATCTGGTCGTTTTCCGTAATCGGCACACCGTAAGTTACGCCGGCGCCGTACGTTTCGTACTTAACGTCATCGGTAATTTCGAGTTCGTCCAAGTCGAGCTTACGATCGTAAATTTCGAAGGACTGGCTAATACCCGAAGTCGTGATGTAAGGCTGCGTGAAGCTGGCAGCATAAGTTCTAGAGCTCTTAGACGTATTGACTTCAAGAGATAGAGAATTACCGGTACCGAAAACGTTGTTCTGCGAGAAACCGCCGGAAAGAACAATACCTTCGGAGGTGGAGTAGCCGGCACCGATCGAGATGTTGCCGGTCGGACGTTCTTTCACGTTAACGGCCAAATCAACTTCGTCCGGAGAACCGGGTACGGGTTCGGGTTCCGCAGTAACAGTTTCAAAGAAACCGAGACGGTCGATACGGTCACGAGAAACGGCAACTTTATCGCTGTCAAACCAGCTCGCTTCATACTGACGAACTTCACGACGAATGACTTCGTCCTGAGTACGCGTGTTGCCGGTAATGTTCACTTTACGAACATAAACTCGGCGGCCGGGGTCAATCGTGTATACGACACTAACTTCATCCGGATTTTCCGGATCAACGACCGGATTCGGGATTGCTCTTGCAAACGCGTAGCCCAAAGCGGAAAGACGATCCGTAAATTTCTTTGCCAGACCATTTACTTCGGAAGCGTTGTAGACGGAACCCGGCTTGATATCCACAAGATCTTCAAACTCGGGCTCAAGGCCGAGCATGTCACCGGTTAAGCGGATATCTTTGATTGTGTACTTTTTGCCTTCATCAATATTGATGGTGACAAAAATCTCTGACTTATCGGGACTGACAGATACTTGTGTCGAGTCAATCTTGAAGTCGAGGTAACCGTTGTTGTTGTACAGAGCGCGAATTGCCTCTAAGTCGGCAGTGAGCTTCTCTCGAGAGTACTGGTCGCGTTTGGTATACCAAGAGAACCAGTTCGGGGTACCGAGCTGCATTTCGTCGCGAAGATCGCCTTCGTCATAAACTTTGTTGCCGACAAAACGGATTTGCTGAATCTTTGCAGCAGGACCTTCATCAACGTCGATGTTGATGCGGACGCGGTTGCGTTCGACCGGCGTCACAGTGACTTTGACATCTGCGGAGTAACGGCCGCGCGAGAGATATTGGCGTCTTAATTCTTGAACGGCACGGTCTAACACCGCACGGTCAAAAATAAAGCCTTCGGCTAAGCCCACATCACGGAGAGATTTTTCAACACCTTTGGCATCAAACTCGGAAATACCGGTAGTGTGAATGTTTGCGACCGTCGGACGTTCCTGAACTCGAACAACCAGGACGTTGCCGTCCATGTCGAGCTGAACGTCTTGGAACATTCCGGAGGCATACAGAGAACGCAGTGATTCAGCGCCCAGCTCCGGAGAATACGTGTCTCCCACTCGGATCGGCAGATGCGAAAATACAGTACCCGCTTCCGTACGGGAAATGCCCTCGAGTCGAATGTCTTTAATCACATGACCCTGTGCAAGCACGGTCGTCGCTGCCAAAGCTAAAGCGCAAGCTAGCGCTATCTTCTTAGGATGAGGCATATTCTATAAATTAAAAAATGACCCTGCGTGATTGAAATCACGGCAAAAGTCTCGTCAAATCATTAAATAGTGCAAGTATAGTCAAACCAAAGAGAGCTGCGATGCCAATCTTTTGTGCAGACGCTTGTACAGCCTCAGAAACCGGCTTACCAGTCACTATTTCGAGAGAATAATACAGGAGATGGCCGCCGTCCAACATGGGAATCGGTAACAAGTTCAAAATTCCCAAGCTGATGGAAACCAACGCTAAAAACGAAATAAAAGGAAGAATACCCAGCTGAGCAGTCTGGCCGGCATAGTCGGCAATCGTCACCGGACCGGAGATGTTGCTGATAGAGACATCACCGGTGAACATCTTTCCGATCATTCGAACAGACATCGCCGCGGTATCCCACGTCTTCTTCACACCCTCGGCCAGACTCTTTAGGAGGCCATAAGAAACCTGAGTGTGCGGAAAATCTACCCCGATCGCTGCGCCGATGCGGCCGATTTCATTACCCTGTTCGTCCATAGCGGCTGCCGGTGTAACTTCCAGAGTGTGTGTCGGACCGTTTTCGTCTCCGACGAGTAATGTGACGGGTTTCCCGGGATATTTTTTGATTTCACTGACAAAATCTTTCGGCATCTTAACCGGAACATTACCGACGCGATAAATATGGTCGCCGATTTTGATTCCGTCGCGCTGCGCGGCAGAGTTCTCAACAAAAGATGAGATAAACGGATGGCCCATATTCAAATGAAGACCGACCTCATCAAAAGGATCGGCATCTTTTGCTTTCGGGTCCAGACTCATCTTCGTGAGGTCAATTTCTTTCGTTACTTCGCTGCCGTTGGGACTGTGAACCAAAATATCCGTCGTACTTCCGAACTTATTCAGCATCTCCATACGGAGATCCGTAAAAGTTTTAATTTCGGAATCGCCGACTTTCAGAATCTTGTCGCCGGCATGGAGTCCAGCCATGGCGGCCGGCGTACCGGCGGGAGGCTCAGCAACAACCGGCGTCGGCTGCGTGCTGCCGATCATGAAGATGGAAGCGTAAAGCAGGACGGCGAGCAGAAGATTGGCAAATGGACCTGCAGCAACGATGGCGAATCGCTGCCATACATTCTTGGCCCCGAATTCACGGTTTTTATCTTCCGGTTTAATAGGCAGACAGGCAGGGTCTCTCGCATCAAGCATCCTGACGTATCCGCCTAAAGGCAGTGCACTCACCGCCCACTCGGTTGCGTCAGGATCGTTCTTGCGTTTATAGATAAAAATCGGTTTTCCGAAGCCGAGAGAAAATCTCAGAATTTTTACGCCGCAAAGTCTGGCGACTAAATAATGCCCGAGCTCATGAAAGGTAATCAAAATACCGATCGTTACCGCAAAGGCAGCAATGGTCGTCAACAATGTCAAGGTTAGTTCTCCAGTTTGTCGCAAAAACCTTCGACCCAAGACTGAGCCAGTTTTCTGGCTTCTTTATCCGTTTCCAGAATCTCTTCCAAGTTGGTCGGAGTCGGCGGCTGGAAACCGTACATCATTGCATGACACAGGCGTGCAATGTCGGTAAAGCCGATCTTGCCTTGAATAAACGCCTCGACGCCGATCTCGTTGGCCGCGTTCAAGACGATCGAAGCAGCTCCGCCCAGCTTCAATGCATCATAAGCGTAGCCGAGCTGGGGAAAACGTTTTAAGTCCGGTGCTTCAAAGGTTAACGTTTTGATTTTGGAGAAGTTTAATGGCTTTACTCCGGCGTCCAATCTTTCCGGGAAGCCTAAAGAGTAAGCAATCGTGTTTCTCATGTCGGGAGCGCCCATCTGAGCGATGACGACACCGTCGCCGTATTGGACCATCGAGTGAATGACGCTCTGGGGATGGACGACAACTTGAATGCGTTCAGGCTCAAAGTCGAAAAGCCAGCGGGCCTCGATAACCTCAAGCCCTTTGTTCATCAAAGTTGCGGAATCGACCGTAATTTTCTTACCCATCGACCAATTCGGATGATGCGTGGCTTCCTCGACCGTGACGGCGGAAAGATCTTGTCTTTCACGGAATGGGCCGCCGGAGCAAGTCAGAATAATATTCGCTTCGCATCGCGCTTTTTTGGTAGCACCTACGAGACACTGGAAGACAGCATTGTGTTCGCTGTCTACCGGCATGAGAACAGCGCCGGAGGCCTTGATCGTGTCCATCAGGATCCTGCCGCCGCAGACGACGCTCTCCTTATTTGCGAGCAGAAGCTTTTTACCTGCTTCTGCCGCTTTGAACGTCGAAGAAATTCCGGCCGCGCCGACGATGGCTCCGATGACGATATCAACTTCGGGACTTGATGCAATTTCATCGATTGCTTTTGATCCGGCTCGGGCTTCTGCTTCACTGCCGACGGCCTTAAGTTCTTCCCGCAGAGCCTCAAGGAATTCCTTGTCTGCAATAACAGCAACTTTTGCTCCGCTCTCTTTTGCTGCCTGTGCGAGTTTTTTAACGCTCGAATTAGCCGTCACCGCGTAAACGGAAAACCGATCCGGATAACGGGAGATAACATCTAATGAACTTTTACCGATCGAGCCGGTGGCACCGAGGATCGCAATGCTTTCCATGACTGAAAATTAGAAACCTTGGAGGAAGAGAAGAATAAAGACCGTAAGAGGAAGTACGCTCATCTGGGCGTCCAGGCGATCATAAAAACCGCCGTGTCCCGGAAGAAGATTGCTTGAATCTTTAATACCGGCGGAACGCTTGAGGGCACTTTCAAATAAATCGCCGGCAATAGAGAACAGCACAACGATGATAATGATCAAGGCCGAAGCCCAGCCGGTTAAATGTGCAATTAAAGCATTCGTCCAAAGCGGGAAAGACGACTGCGCCCAGTAAAGAACATAAGAAAGTGCAAGAACACTCACGAATGCCGTCAGTGCGCCTGACCAAGTCTTTTTAGGACTGATGCCTTCTGCCATCTTAGGTCCGCCGAAGCAGCGGCCGCCGAAGTAAGCCATGATGTCAGCCACCCATACGATCGCCAGTACAGAGAGCATGTAGATCGTGCCCTTCTCACGGAAAAGATACATGAGCGAGAACCAGGCAGCCGGAACAAAGATCCAGGCCAAAACAGCACCGATTCCTTCCGGCACCATCCAGCCAGAGACGCGGCGGGTAAAAAGAACCGCCGTGATAACAGCCCAAAGCACAGTCGCCGCAGCCGTGATAATCATGAGTCCGTTGCCGGACTGAACGGTTTGAAGCGCGGCCGGAGAAACGTACTCTAAGAAGAAGAGGAAGGCCGCAAGCAAAACGCCGCAAACCATCGCAACTCCGTTATTCCATTTACAAATACGGAGCCACTCCCAGAAGCAGCATCCGATGGCAATCGCAGCAACCGCCGTGAAAGCCAGAGGAGAAATTAAAAGCGCGCCGATGATGATAATTAACAACACAACGGCTGTTATGACTCTTTGAAGCAGCATGAACTATTCCTTTTTCGCTTCCTGTTGAATTTGTTCGGAAGTCTTACCAAATCTACGTTCTCTATTAGAGTACCAATTTAGCGCATTTAAAAACTCGTTCTCGGTGAAATCGGGCCATAAAATTTTTGTGAAATACAGCTCTGCGTAAGCAAGCTGCCACAGCATAAAATTGCTGATCCGCTCTTCCCCGCTCGTACGGATAAACAAATCCACATCGCCGGAATCCGCCAAAGGAAGCAGCGAAGCAAATTTTTGTTCCGTCAGTTCTTCGAGCGGAATATCACGAGATCTTTTTGCCGCCTCAAGAATTTCCCAACGCCCTCCGTAATTCACGCAGACGTTCAGTGTCAGACCGGTATTGTTTTCCGTGATCTTCATTGAATCGGCGATTTGCTTCTGAAGTTCTTCAGAAAAAGCAGTCAGATCGCCGACAAGACGAACCCGTACATTGGCTTTGTTTAGGGCTGCAATCTCTCTGCGCAGGCTGACGAGAAAAAGCTTCATCAACCCTTTAACCTCGTCTGCCGGCCGGTTCCAGTTTTCACTGGAAAAAGCAAAAAGCGTCAAGTGCTGCACGCCTGCCTTAGCTGCGGCCTGGATCGCTGTGCGAACGGACTCTACCCCTTTTTGATGGCCCATAAGACGAGGAAGTTTTCGAGCCTTGGCCCATCTTCCGTTGCCATCCATAACAATAGCCACGTGACGGGGCACCCTTTCACGTGGCTTTGCAGTCAATTCCTGACTTGTCATAGGATTTAAACCGATTAAACGGTCATGATTTCCTTTTCTTTTTCGGCAATCAGCTTGTCGACTTCACCGATGTACTTATCGGTGAGTTTCTGAATTTCTGTGTTGGAGCGGCGTTCGTCGTCTTCGGAAATTTCTTTTTCCTTCACGAGCGCAGCAACCTTGTTGTTTGCATCGCGGCGCAGATTGCGGATGGCTACCTTAGTTTCTTCGCCTTCAGAACGAACAACCTTCGTTAAGTCACGACGGCGTTCTTCGGTCAGAGGGGGCATCGGAACGCGAATGATTTCGCCGGAAGTCGCCGGATTCAGACCAAGATCGGAGTTGCGGATTGCTTTTTCAACCACGGCAACCATTTTCTTTTCCCAAGGCTGAACGGTGATAGTTCTGGCGTCGGCCAAACCGAGCTGGGCCACCTGAGAAATCGGGGTCGGGCAGCCGTAGTAATCGACGGTGATGTGTTCGAGCAAACCGGTATGAGCGCGACCCGTACGGATCTTCATCAGGTTTTCTTTGAGCGTCTCAACGGAACGCTTCATATGGTGTTCGGACTGTGAATAGATGTCTTTAGTTGTCATGTCAATTTCCAATCTCTGCAGATTTCTCGGCTGCAAGTCACAAAACTTAGTCGCACGCCGGTGAGCAGAAAATCACGGACGCGGTCAAATCCGCCGAAATAAAACAGCGGCGGCAGTGACAGCCTTTATTAATTTGTTGAGTTTACCACGGAGCGCAAAAGCCTCAAACCGCTCGATTCGAGTTGGTTTAATAGGCTCTTCGGCTAAACGCGCTTAAGCTCAAAACATCTGATAAGGAGTTTGAACTATGGCAAAAATTGAAAAAATGTTCGGCGCAATTCTGAAAGATCAGGAACAAAAGAGTGATGAACTGCGGGACAAGATTCACGCAGAGAACAAACTTAAGAAAGAAGAAGCCGAAAAATCCTGCGAACGTGAAAAAGCAGAAAGGTAATTCATCGATCAAGAAAGAAGCTCCGGATCCGCTGATGCAGGTCCGGAGCTTTTTGTATCCGTTTTTTCTCGGTTAAACGTGAACGAGCGTGCCCTCGTCTTCACCAAGCACAACGCGCTTGAGCGCACCGGGCTTATGAAGGTTGAAGACTCTAATCGGCATGCCTTGATCGCGGCAGAGCGTAAAAGCTGTAGCGTCCAGAATCTTGAGCTTCTTCTGAATGGCTTCGTCAAAAGTCAGAGACTTATACATTTTTGCGCTGGGATCTTTCTTTGGATCAGCGGTAAAGACACCGTCAACCTGAGTGGCTTTCAGAACCATATCGGCTCCGATTTCAGCACTTCTCAGCGCCGCGGCAGTATCCGTTGTGAAGAACGGATTACCGGTACCGGCAGCAAAAATCACAACCCGGCCTTTCTTCAGGTGGCTCAAGGCTTTGCCGCGAATATACGGCTCGGCAACCTGGTCGATATCCAGAGCGCACTGAACACGGGCTTCAACACCGGCGTTTCTCAGTGCATCCTGGAGGGCCATTGCGTTCATGCAGGTAGCCAGCATGCCCATATAGTCGCCGGTGGCACGATCCATACCAGTGGAGCCGAGTGCGACTCCGCGGAAGATATTGCCGCCGCCGACCACGATCGCAAGCTGAACGCCTAAGTCAACTACTTCTTTAATTTCACCAACGATACTCTTGAGGGTATCACGGCTGATGCCGAAGGCGTTGTCCCCCATAAGGGCTTCGCCGGAGAGTTTCAGCAGAATTCGTTTGGTTTTAGGCGTTTCAGACTTACTCATCGTTTACTCCGAAAAAAGTTCAACAATTAGGCACGTGCGGCAGCAGCCTGAGCAGCAACTTCGGCAGCGAAGTCGTCGTTGCGTTTTTCAAGACCTTCACCGACAACAAACAGCGCAAATGCAGATACTGTAGCACCATTGCTCTTCAGGAGTTCGCCGACGCTCTTAGAGTCATCCTTAACGAACGGCTGAGAAAGAAGTGTGACTTCCTTGAGGAACTTGTTAACGGAACCTTCGGCGATCTTCTCAATCAGGTGTTCCGGTTTGCCGTTTTCGCGAGCTTTTTCGATCGCAACGCGGCGTTCTGTTTCGATCAGGTTCTGATCAACGCCGTCTTTGTCGAGAGCCTTCGGCTTGGAAGCAGCGATGTGCATAGCCACGTCGTGAGCAACTTCGTCGTTGCCGCCGACCACGTCAACGATAACGCCGATCTTGGCGCCGCCGTGGATGTATGTGGAGAGCTTGCCTTTGCCTTCAATGATCTGGAAGCGGCGGATGGAGATGTTTTCACCGATCTTGCCGATCAGGCCTTTACGAACTTCGTCAACGGTAGAGCCGTTGAGCGGAAGAGCGGAAAGAGCAGCAACGTCAGCCGGTTTGTTTTCGGCGACGAGCTTAGCGATGTCGTTGGCGAAAGCGATGAAGTCGGCATTCTTAGCAACGAAGTCGGTTTCGGAGTTCAGTTCAACGATAGCGCCGATCTTGCCCGGTTCGTCGATGTAGATAGCGACAACGCCGTCAGCGGTAATGCGGCTGGCAGCCTTAGTGGCCTTGTTGCCGAGCTTAACGCGAAGAATTTCTTCAGCCTGCTCCATGTTGCCGTCAGCTTCTGTCAAAGCCTTTTTGCATTCCATCATCGGAGCGTCGGTTTTAACACGAAGTTCTTTAACCATTGCGGCAGTGATAACAGCCATTGTTTTATCCTTAAAAAATAATTGGTTTAAAAAGAAAGGGGCGCGAACGCCCCTTCCCTTGGTACTTCAGACAAGAAGAGGCGAATTACTCAGCTTTTTCTTCGACAGCGGCTTCTTCAACGAAGTCGGAGTCTTTAGCCGCCGTGTGATGGGTAAAGCTTCATTTATCGAATTACAGGATTCAAA
>URYO01000013.1 GCA_900552195.1 uncultured Sutterella sp.
ACTTAAACAAGGAGAAGACAAATGTCCAAATTATCCCGCAGAAGCTTTTTAGGCGGAGCCGCCACAAGCGCAGCCGGCTTCCTTACCTCTGTCGCCTTGCCTTCTGCCGCTCATGCGTCCGATGAAACTCCACAGAAAGGGGATCAAACAGCAGATCTTTTGGTCATAGGCGCTGGAGGTGCCGGATTAGCTACTGCCGTTTCAGCAGCTCAGCACGGTGTCAAGAACATTATTATTTTGGAAAAGATGCCGTTTGTGGGCGGCAACACCTCTATTTCCGGCGGTGGTTTCAACTCTGTCCATCCGGTCAGACAAGGCCGCCAAAAGATTAAAGACAGTCCGGAGCTTCATGCAGAGCAAACTCTGGCAGGCGGCGACTTCCGAGCTTATCCTGAGCTTGTCAAAACCATGACTTACAACTCCTACGATGCCATCCAGTGGCTGGAAGGCATGGGGATGAAGTTCAAAGATGACGTTTATCAAATTTACGGCGGACTTTATCCTCGCTGCCACGCTCCCTTCGGATCTTTAGGCAGTGACTACATTAAAGTTCTCAAACCTCAGTGTGATAAAGAAGGCGTTCAGATCTTCACTAACTCCAGGGTGGTTCGCTTATTCAGAGAAAATCAGCTTTCCGGAAAAGTGCTCGGCGCGGAATATGTTGATAAGGACGGAAATCACAAGACCGTTAAAGCCAACAAGGCAGTGGTAGTCACTACAGGCGGTTTCGGCGCCAATCCTCAGATGCGTGCGAAGTATGATCCGCGAATGCTGAACTTAACGACAACAAACCTTCCTTGTTCCACAGGCGACTTAATTCCGCTTATGGAAGACATCGGTGCAGACTTGGTTGGAATGGACTTTATTCAATGCAACCCGGGATGCCCTCCGGGAAGAAAGCAGAGAATCATTCTTCATCTCTACGCAAAGAACTTCATCATGGTCGGTCCGGACGCTAAGAGATTTATTCGTGAAGATGAAAGACGCGACAATATCCGTGATGCTGTCCTTAGCCTTCCAAAACAGACTGCTTATGCCATTGTCGATTCCAAAGGTTTTGCCGATCTCAATCCCGGTCACCAAGAAATGGCTAGAAAGGGCTTAGAAACCGGAGATGCATGGACCGCAAACACTATCGAAGAGCTTGCAGAAAAGATGGGACTTGATCCGAAAGCACTGAAAGCGACCATCGACGAATTCAATGCAGGTGTTGATGCCAAGCACGATAAATTGGGCAAAGCTCCGCGTAATCTGACCAAGATTGAAAAAGCCCCCCTTCTGGGCCGGTTACTCGGGAATGAGCGTCCACCATACCATGGGCGGCGTTATTATCAATCCTAAGAATCAGGTTATCGACAGAAACGGCAAACCGATCGACGGACTGTATGCAGTCGGCGAAGTTACCGGCGGGATCCACGGGACCAATCGTCTTGGCGGAAACGCTATCTGCGACATCTTTACTTTCGGCAGACTTTGCGGAATACAAGTTTCCAAACTCTAATTAACTTTAATCCGTCGCAGCGAGAGGCCAAACAATTAGCCTCTTTTCTTTTAAAAATCAATGAATTCATATAATTAGGGACGGGCAGAACAATGTTTTTCGAAAGCGAGTAATCAACTTTTAAGGTAAAAACCGAGCTTTTATGCGCATTTCGCTAAAATGAAATTCAGATTTAATTTGTAAATGCAGTGTTTCCTGCGCCTTTGTTTAATCGAAGGCGTTAGCCGCAAAGGACTTTTAGTAGATGATCAGGATCGAGAACGTCAGTAAATGGTACGGAGATTTCCAGGTTCTTAAAAACTGCTCCACCTCCGTCAAAAAAGGCGAGGTAGTCGTCATCTGCGGACCCTCGGGCTCAGGTAAGTCCACGCTCATCAAAACCGTCAACGGTTTAGAGGACTATCAGGAAGGCACTATCTACGTAAACAACATCAATATCGGAGACCCCCACACGAACCTTCCGAAGCTGAGAGCACACGTGGGGATGGTTTTTCAGCACTTTGAGCTCTTTCCTCACCTCACCATCCGCGACAATTTGACGCTTGCCCAAATGAAGGTCCTCAAGCGTTCTCGCGATCAAGCAAACAAAAGAGGCATGGAGCTCTTAGACCGCGTGGGTTTGATTAAACAAGCCGATAAGTTTCCGCCTCAGCTTTCGGGCGGACAGCAGCAGCGTGTAGCCATCGCCCGCGCCCTTGCGATGGACCCGATATGCATGCTCTTTGACGAACCGACTTCCGCGCTTGACCCGGAAATGATCAACGAAGTGCTCGATGTCATGATTAATCTGGCCAAGGACGGCATGACCATGATGGTCGTCACTCATGAAATGGGCTTTGCCCGAAAGGTGGCCGACCGCGTCGTGTTTATGGACGCCGGAGAGATCGTGGAAGAAGCTCCGAAGGAAGAGTTTTTCTCTACGCCGCGCAGTGAAAGAGCTCAGCGCTTCCTCGCAAAAATTCTGCAGCACTAACCTTCTTCTTTTTGTTGCCGAGCGTAAGACGACAGGCAGATTCAAACTCCTGTCTCTATAATGTTTTGCACGAAAACCGCAGGCTTCTTGTATCTCAAAAACAACCCAATTTACCGCCCTGCGCGACCACGATTAACGATTGAAAGAGGAAGCGAAACGCTTTCTCTTCGGAGAGAGGAATGAAACCTGAGATTTCTGAAAAAGGAATTTTAAACTTAGGACGTCACGTCCTTCTTGAAGAAGCAAAGGAACTCGAGACTATCGCGGGAAGGCTTGATGAAAATTTTGTCAAAGCCGTCACCTTGATTCTCAACTGCAAGGGACGCGTTGTCGTCAGCGGCGTCGGCAAGAGCGGGCACATTGCACGCAAGATCGCAGCAACGCTCGCTTCCACCGGATCTCCGGCATTCTTCGTTCATGCGGCAGAAGCAGCTCACGGCGATCTGGGCATGATCACCAAAGACGATGTCGTCATTGCGATTTCTTACTCCGGCACCACATCCGAGCTGCTGACTATCATCCCGACTGTCATTCGTGAGGGTGCCCCTGTTATTTCCATCACGGGTTCCGATGACAACACGCTTGCAAAAGAAGCAACCGTCAATCTCAACGTGCATGTTTCCCGCGAAGCCTGTCCTCTGAACTTAGCACCCACCTCCTCCACAACTGCAACCCTTGCCATGGGGGACGCACTTGCCGTTGCCTGTTTAGATGCGAAGGGATTCGGACCGGAAGATTTCGCACGTTCTCATCCGGGAGGCGCGCTCGGACGGCGCCTCCTTACTCATGTCAGAGACGTTATGCGCAGCGGAGAAGCTACGCCGGTTGTCCGAATCGATGCCACGGTGCTGGACGCCGTGAAAGAAATCACCAAGAAGAAAATCGGTATGACTGCCATCGTTGATGAAACCGATAAAGTCAAGGGTATCTTCACCGAAGGCGATTTAAGACGCCTGATCGAACGCGTCGGCGACATTCGTCCGCTGAAGATTCGCGATGTGATGACTCCGAATCCGACAACGATTCAGCCGCAGGCGTTGGCTGCCGAAGCCGCTAAAATCCTCAACAGCACGTTAAGAAACCAGCTGTTGGTTGTAGACGACAATGATCGACTGATCGGTGCGCTCCACATCCATGACCTTATGACCGCAAAGGTAATCTGATGAAAGCAGAAGCAATTGCAAAAAAAATTAAGCTTGTTTGTCTGGATGTTGACGGAGTACTGACGGACGGCTCCATCATCATTTCCGGACAAGGCGAGCTCTTTAAGCAGTTCTACGTCAGAGACGGTCTCGGAATTAAGTTCCTGCAGGACTGCGGAATTCAGGTTGCTATCTGCACCGGCCGACAGTCCGACATCGTCATCGAGCGCGCAAAGGAACTCGGCATCACGCTTTTAATGCAGGGGCAGAAGGACAAACGTGAGGGGCTGGCTGAGATCTGCCGACAGGCAGGCGTTTCGCCGGAGGAAACCGCTTACATGGGCGACGATATCCCTGACTTATGTCTCTTTCCTCTGGTAGCACTGCCTTGCGCGCCTTCGGATGCTTCTGTGCTGGCTTTAAAGAAGGCCCGCTGGGTCTCGCGTTTCCCCGGCGGACACGGTGCGGTAAGAGAGCTTGCAGAATTCATTCTGAAGTCTCAGGGACTCTTTGAGCAAGCCGTTATGAAACGTTTTAACACTGAGCTGTAAGCTATGCGCGACCGACTGACCTCCCTGATCGCTATCGCCCTTTTGGTGACGCTCTGCGCCATGAGTTACTGGTATTCAGTCAAGGCGGAGCTGGAAAACGTAACGCATCTTTCCGATCTGAACTCGCCCGATTTTATTGCCAGGGACATCACGATCACTCAGTTTGACGATGACGGAATAGCAAAAGCAAAGGTCTTTGCCAAGGAAGTCGAGCACTATTCAGATGGCCACGCCAACGCAAAGTTCCCCGAATACGCCTCCTTAAATCCGAATGAGCCTCAGATCACCGCAAAATCCGATCGCGCCACAATGATGGACGGAGGTGCCGTGATTCATTTTTACGACAACGTGGACATTCGTCAGGCCGCCTCTAAAGAGGCTCCCGCAAGCCGCCTTCTGACTTCGCAGCTCGATGCCTATCCTGACACGGACACTTATAAGTCCGACAAACCTGTCGCACTGACCCGCGGAGAAGATACTTCCCTCGGCGTCGGAATGGATTACGACAATGTCGACCGCACTTTCAAGCTGCGCTCCAGGGTTCAGACCGTCATCCAGCCCAAAACCGTAAAAGAAGTCGAGCGTAAGTAACACTGGATCTATGCTCGAGCCCTCCTTCGGGCCGGTTTTTGAGTTTCTGAAATCTCGTTTCGCGGCTGTTTTACTCTCGGCTTTCGCTAGACCTCCCGAGTAAGATAGAATGTCCTAACTGCTTAACCTTTCGTCATTGATTACACAAAAATGAAGCTTCTGCCGATCTGGTTCTTTTGCGCACTCGGGTTGCTTTCCGTCGGTGCGGTACACGCTGAAACAGCCGACTCCGAACAGCCAATTCAAATCTTTTCCGATAAATTTGACGGCGACGATGTCAAGCAAGTCGCAATTTATACCGGGGATGTGGCAGTTCACCAAGGAACATTAGAAATCCGCGGCAACAAGCTTGTACTCACAGTTGATCCGCAAGGTTATCGACATGCAGTGATGACGCCTCTGAAAGGAAAACTAGTCACCTTCAAACAGCGTCGTGATCAAAAAACACCCGGCGTCGAGGAGTGGATGCACGGCAAAGGTGACGAACTCACTTACGACGAAAAACGCAACGTTCTGATTTTGACGCATCGTGCCGAAGTTGCACGCAGCGAAAACGGTGTGCTCAAAGACGAAAGCAAAGGCGACAAAATTACTTATAACCTGACGAATTCAACGGCAATTATTGACGGCAACAAAGCAAAAGGCCCTTCCGGCCGCGTTTCTACCGTCATTGCACCTCGCGATTCCAACATGGACGCCGGCAAGCCGCTTGAACTTCAGGGAAGCAGGAGAGTCTCTCCATGACAGACGGAGTAAACCTGCAGAAACACCAAACCAATGTGCTTGAGGTCAAAAACCTCAAGAAAATTTACGGCCCGAGAACCGTGGTCAAAGATGTCTCTTTGTCCATCAAAAGCGGTGAAGTCGTCGGTCTTTTAGGCCCGAACGGCGCAGGGAAAACCACAACGTTCTATATGATCGTGGGACTCGTGGCGGCAAACGGAGGTCAGATTCTCCTCAACGGCGAGTCGATTCAGCACCTTCCCATCTACAAACGCGCCCGCATCGGTATTACCTACCTTCCTCAGGAAAACAGTGTTTTCAGAACGCTGACTGTGGAAGAAAACATCCAAGCCATTCTTGAGCTGCAGACCAATGAAGACGGCAGTCCGTTCACCAAGAAGCAGATCAAGGAAGAACTTGAAAAGCTATTGAACGAGCTTCAAATCACCGGTATTCGCAAGAACCTGGCGCCGACGGTTTCCGGCGGGGAACGCCGTCGCACTGAAATCGCTCGTGCCCTGGCCGCCCGTCCTCGTTTTATTTTGCTCGACGAACCGTTTGCCGGTGTCGACCCGATTGCTGTGATTGAAATTCAGCGCATCGTGCATTTCCTGAAGGAAAGAGGCATCGGTGTTTTGATCACCGACCATAATGTTCGCGAAACCTTGGGTATTTGCGACCACGCTTATATCATCAGCAACGGCAGCGTCCTTGCCCAGGGCAAGCCGGAAGCCATCGTTGAAAATCCTCAGGTCCGCAACGCTTATTTAGGCGATAACTTCACAATGTAGGAGCTGCGATGGCGGCATCGCTAAATCTGGTCCCGAGCCAGCACCTCACGCTTACACCGCAGATGCGGCAAACGCTCCAGGTGCTCCAGCTCTCCACCTTGGAACTGTCACAGAAGATCTGCGATGCCCTTGAGGACAATCCTCTTCTCGAAATTAGCGAATCCTCCGAGGAAACTTTTGAAAACAACGCCTCTGAAGGCGACCAGGAACTTTATTGGAATGCCGAAGGAGATGACCCGGAAGAATGGGAAACTCCGGCAGAAAAAACACTTTCCAGCCACCTCCTTGAACAGGCCGGCTGCTTGCCGCTCTCTGAAAAAGATTCCGGACTTTTACGCTGGCTCATCGGCTGCCTCGACAATGACGGATTCCTTCCCGAAAGCTTAGAGGAAATCGCTCAAAGCGCACCTTTCCAAGAAGAAGCAGACCCCGAGGATTGGCGCATTGCCCTCTCCCTCCTGCAAAGCTTCGATCCTCCCGGCATCGGGGCAAAAGATGTCAGCGATTCTTTACTGCTGCAGCTGAAGCATTTGCTCAATCGCAAACTACTTGCCCCCGAGCTTGCAAAGCTGACTGAAGAAACGCTTCGGAATCATTTAACGCTTGTCGCAAAGCATCGCTATGACGAGTTAAAGAATAAACTCGGCTGCTCCTCTGAAGAAATCAAATCTGTCCTTGAAGTGATCGGTCGGCTAACACCCAGGCCTGCTGCAGAGTTTTCTGCCGACAAAATAAACTTCGTCATTCCTGAAGTTGCTGTCACGAAGATTCAGGGACGCTGGACCGTACGGCTGATCAGCCGCTCAGGATCAAAAATTCGCCTGAATGATAGCTACGCCCAAGCCGTTGTCCAAAGCAAAGACAAAGAGACGATGCAGCTTTGGAAAGGACGGCTGACAGAGGCCCGCGAGCTTCTGCACAGTATCGAGCAACGGGAGAAGACACTGCTGAAAGTGGCTCGGGCGATTCTGGCGCATCAGGAGGCTTTTTTTGATAAAGGCCCTTCAGCCCTGCGTCCTTTGGTGCTCCGCCAAATTGCCGATGAAACCGAACTGCACGAATCTACGGTGTCTCGTGCATGCAGCGGCAAGTACCTTATCTGTCCGCTCGGGGTGTTTGAACTGAAATATTTCTTCAGCTCTTCCGTAGGACCTTCGGACAGCGGCGAGGCAGCCTCTGCTGCCGCTGTTAAGGCCGCGCTGAAACGCCTTGTCGACCAAGAGTCAAAGGCCAAACCACTTTCCGATGCAAAAATTGCGTCTGCTCTTGAACAGCAGGGTTTTAGCGTGGCACGCCGAACAGTAGCCAAATATCGTGAAGCCCTCGGGATTGCCCCCGCCTCCGAACGAAAAAATCTCGACTAATGCCGATGTGCTTTAGAATGGAAGGCTGTCAAAAGCTATGTCAATCTTATGAACGGTTTGTGCAGTCTGTTAAAACCAGACAATGTGTTGCTCGGAATCTCTCCCAGCAGTAAAAAACGAATCTTTGAACAGGCTTCCCAAACACTGAGCCTGCTCTACGGTCTCGACAAAAAAGAGATTTTCGACGGCTTGTTTGCCCGTGAAAGATTGGGGTCAACCTACCTCGACCACGGGATTGCGCTTCCCCACTGCCGTCTCCCAAACATTAAGGAGCCCTGCTGCCTCTTTGTTAAGCTGCACGGTGAACTTGAGAGCGACCGTCCGGGCGAACCGTCGGTCAGCGCGTTCTTCTTCCTCATTGCCCCGGAAGATGCTGCCAGCGAACACTTAGCCCTTTTGGCTTCCGCGGCCGAAGTTTTTTCTGATGATGCATTGCGTGAAAAACTTTTAACCGCTTCTTCAGCGGATACCTTCTGCGGCGCACTAAGAAGCTGGTGCAGTGTCCAACCCTCCGATAAAGTCTAGTTTTCAGAGCCGACATTTATGGCAACCTACCAACAGCTTTTCAACCTTTGCAAAAAGAAGTTCAATATCAGTTGGCTGTACGGTCAGTCACATACCAACGAAAAGCTTTTCCTGACGGAAAAGGCAAAACAGTACCCAACCCTCTGCGTCGGCTTCCTGAACATTATTCATCCTGACCGCCTCCACATTATCGGACCGGCAGAAATAGAATTTTTTAATCAAATTTCGCATGACGCCCGAGTCGGCTTTCTGCAGAAACTTATCGAAAACAAATCCTTGGGGCTGGTAGTGTGCCTGGATTTAGCTCTTCCGGACGATATGATCCAGCCGCTGATCGATACCAATCTGCCCGTCTTCGGAACCTCAGAGCCGCCTGAAAAAGTCTTGACTTTTGTCCGCCACAACATCGTTAAGCTTCTCGCGCCGAGCTGCTCTATGCACGGCGTCTTCATGGACGTATTCGGCATGGGCATACTGCTCTCCGGCCAGAGCGGCATCGGTAAAAGTGAACTCGGTCTTGAACTCGTCACCCGCGGCCACGGCCTTGTAGCTGACGACGTGGTGGATTTCATTCAAAGAGCGCCCGACTGGGTGGAAGGCTCTGCTCCTGCCCTTTTGGCAAACCTCCTCGAAGTTCGCGGTATCGGACTGCTGGATATCAAAACGATTTTCGGAGAGACTTCGGTACGCAGAAAAATGCGTCTTAACCTCGTCGCCGAACTGAAACAGTTCGATCAAGGCGAGCTGATGGAGCGTCTCCCGGAAACAGAACTCTTTACAGAAGTTCTCGGTCAGCCCATCCGCAAAATGATTATCCCTGTGGGCGGCGGCAGAAACTTGGCCGTCCTCGTTGAAGCAGCCGTGCGCAGTGCTATTCTTCAGCTCAGAGGCATCAATACCATTCAGGAATTTTTTGATCGCCAACGTAAACTCATGGAGCAGGAGGACGGTTTTTAACCGTTAAACGGATATGCAGCTTATTGTCGTCACGGGCCTTTCCGGCAGCGGAAAATCCATTGCATTAAGACAGCTCGAAGACCTCGGCTATTACTGCATCGACAATCTGCCCGGTAACTATTTGGTTCCGGTCGCAGAGCATCTCCATTCTGTCGGCCGAGACCTACTGGCGGTTTCCTTGGATTCCCGCAGCGACGCTTCCATTCCGGAGATTTCGAAAAGCTTCAAAACACTGAAAGAGCATAACGTCGATATCCGAGTTCTCTGCTTGACGGCTTCTACCGATGCGCTCGTCCAAAGATATTCCGAAACTCGTCGTCAGCACCCTTTATCGCAGCGCTCATCCTCAGGCCCGGAAACTTTGGTCGAGGCCATTGAAAAAGAAAGGAAAATGCTAGAGCCTTTTGTCGGCTTTTCTCACATCATTGACACGACCGGCATGCTGCCTAATACGCTGAACCACTGGATCCGTAATTTCGTCAGAGCAAAGAAGGGCCGTATCCTCCTGACGTTTGAGTCCTTTGGATTTAAGCGCGGTCTTCCGATGGCGAGCGACCTCGTTTTTGACGTCCGCTGTCTGCCCAACCCTTACTGGGAAGAAGATCTTCGAAAGTACACCGGCAAGGACCAGCCGGTGATTGATTACCTGCGTTCAAAACCCGAAGTTCAGGAAATGATTTCCGATATTCAGAACTTCGTGGAGAAATGGCTCCCGTCTTACGAAGCTCAGAACCGACACTATCTTACGGTCTCGATCGGCTGCACCGGCGGTCAGCACCGCTCCGTCTATATCGCGGAAACATTGGCCCGACACTTTTCCAAGTCATACGAAGGTGTCATCGTTCGCCATCGTACTTTGGACGCCGTCGCCTCCAAGGACTAAAGTACTTCCAGCAGCAGTTTTCGAATAGGGGTAGGGAGCGCCTCTGTCTTTATTTGTTCCTTCGTAAAAGCTTTCCACGCAGCGGGAATTTTTGAGGGGATCGACAGCCGGACGGGATAAATCCTAAGCAGCAGGTGTGTCAGCCGATGCTCAATGACCGGGAGGACTTCTTCGGATTGCTCTGCCTCTTCGTCCCGAAGCTGAGGAAGGGTCCACAGTCCCTTCCAGTAGCGTTCTGACTTCCTGAGCAAATAAACTTCGTTTCCGTCGGTGTAAACAGCGAGATTCAATATCTCTTCCGGCACCGGGGCCCTGACCTTCTTTACAGGAAATTCCAACTGACTGTCCGTCTGAAAAGCTTTGCAGTCTTGATTGACAGGACACAAGGCGCACAGAGGTTTTGTCCTGGTGCAAACCGTCGCTCCGAGATCCATCACGGCCTGAGCATAGGTGCGGCCTTCCTTTAGAGGCGTCTTGGAACGCGCATCTGCCCACAGAAGATTTTCAGTCTCGCGTGGTGTCAGACCTTTGCCGATCATGCCGTGGCGTGCCAGTACCCGCTTCACATTTCCATCAAGAATGGCACAGGGCTCGTCTGTTGCGGCGCTTCGAATCGCGGCCGCAGTTGAAACGCCGATACCGGGCAGCGACTCCAGATCCGAAAGTTCAATGGGGAAGCTACCGTTGAAACGACACTGAACCTCTTTTGCACACTTGTGCAGATTTCTGGCGCGGCTGTAATACCCAAGTCCCGCCCAGAGCTTCATGACCTCTTCCTCCGGAGCTTCGGCAAGATCCTGAACCGTCGGAAACCGTTCTATAAAGCGATCGAAATAAGGAATAACGGTCTTTACCTGCGTTTGCTGAAGCATGATTTCCGCAAGCCAGCGGACATAAGGATCATGGCTTTTCTGCCACGGAAGATTGTTTCTACCGTATTTTTTCTGCCAGGCAACTAATCTCTCGGCAAAACTGCTGTCCATTCAACATCCTCAAAGCAATGCGTTCGGTCGCATTCACAATTCAATGACGACTGCAATCTACAACAAAAAACGGTTTTCACAGCATCGAGCAAAACGCTCAATGCCGAAAAACCGTCTTCGAATTCTCTCAAAAAATCACTGCTCTTTTTTGAGTTTCCTATCTTCCATAATCAGGTTCAGAAGAATAGCTGCAACAGTTGCCGTTCCGATACCGCCGAGGCCGAATCCGCCGATTTTCAGCGAGAAGTCGCCGGCACCGATGATCAGCGTAACAGCCGTCACGATCAGATTTTTGCTGGAGGCCAGATCAATCTGGTTTTCAATCATGATACGCACGCCGGCAGCGGCAATGAAACCGAAAACAATTACAGAAACAGCGCCGAGCAGCGGTCCGGGAATCGTTTGAATCAAGGCACCGAACTTCGGCGAGAAGCTGAGCAAAATAGCAAAGCAGCCTGCAACCGGGAAGATGAGGGTGGAGTACACACGGGTCGCCGCCATCACGCCTATATTTTCACCGTACGTAGTCACACCGGGACCGCCGACAAAGCCCGCAAGAATCGTTGCCAAACCGTCGCCGAAGAAGCTTCGGCCGATATACGGGTCCAGGTTGCGGTGCGTCATCACGTTGACGGCTTTGATGTGACCAAGGTTTTCAGCGATCAGGATCACAACCACGGGCACAATCAGAATTATCGCTTCGGGTTGGAAAACCGGAGCGGAAAAATTGGGGACGCCGAGCCAGCTGGCGTTAATCAGCTGCTGGAAATCAATCGGCTTGCCCAAGGCCATCACATTGGTGAGGAGCCAGTAAAGAATATAGGCAATCACAATGCCCACGAGAATCAGCAGCTTCTGCAAAAACCCTCGGAGATAAACAGCGACAAAACCCATAATCAGAACCGCTGCGGCCGCGTACCACTGTTCAAAGTTGGTGGCGCCCATGCCTTTAACGGCAACCGGAGCGAGGTTCAGACCGATCGTCATCACAATGGCGCCGGTCACAACCGGAGGCATTAGCCGTTCAATCCAGCCCACACCGGTCCACATCACAATGAGGCCCACAATCGCGTATACCACGCCGCAGGCAATCACGCCGCCCATGGCTATCGGAATGTTGGGATTAGGTCCCGTGCCGGCATAACCTGTCGCCGCAATGACCACGCCGATAAAAGCGAAGCTGGAGCCCAAGTAGCTCGGAACTCGGCCGCCGACAATTAAGAAGAATAAAAGCGTTCCGATGCCGCTCATGAAGATTGCGACATTGGGATCCAAACCCATAATCAGCGGTGCAAGCACCGTGGAACCGAACATGATGACGACGTGTTGGATACCCATTGCCAGGGTTTGGCCAAGAGGGAGTGTTTCATCAGGCGCAATTGTGCCTTCCGTCTTGACTTTCCAACGTGGAAAGTAGTTTTGTGTCATTGGGATTGTCTCTAGGAATTAATCCTAGTAATTTTAGTAGCTCAATTAGTTAAATTTCGTTCACAAACCCTCAGTTTTTCATTCATTGACATTTGAATCTCTATCCTTTGATCTACAATTCTCGGCTACAGATAAGTATAGGATTCTGAACAAAATGGCTTTGTTAAGTCCGCAGGCACAGAAACAAGTAAAGAGGCGAAGAACCTTCGCTATCATCTCTCACCCTGACGCGGGTAAAACGACATTGACGGAAAAGCTTCTGCTTTTCGGCGGAGCGATTCAGATGGCCGGAGCCGTGAAAGGCAGAAAGGCCGGCCGTCACGCAACCAGTGACTGGATGGAAGTTGAAAAGCAGCGCGGTATTTCCGTCACCAGCTCTGTGATGCAGTTCGAATATAACGACCATGTCATCAACTTGCTTGATACCCCGGGACACGAAGACTTCTCGGAAGACACTTACCGTGTTCTGACAGCGGTAGACTGCGCCGTCATGGTCATCGATGCCGCCAAGGGCGTGGAAGCACAGACCATCAAACTGCTCGAAGTCTGCCGAATGCGCAAGACTCCGATCATTACGTTCATCAACAAACTCGACCGCGAAGTTCAGGATCCGATTGATTTGCTCGGCGAGATTGAAAATGTTCTGAAGATCGACTGTGCTCCGATCACCTGGCCTGTCGGCATGGGCAAAACATTCCGCGGCGTCTTCTCTCTGCTCGATAACCGCATGAAGCGCTTTACACCGGGCGGAGAAAAGCTCTCCGACGACGTTGAAGTGATCGAAGGTCTGGACAATCCTCGTCTCGATGAGCTCTTCCCGCTGGAAATGGATTACGTTCGCGAAAGCATCGAACTCATTCAAGGTGCCAGTGAACCGTTCTCTCTTGAACGCTTCTTGGAAGGTTCTCAAACACCGGTGTTCTTCGGCTCCGGTGTCAACAATTTCGGTGTTGAGGATGTGTTAAATGCGCTGGTGAATTGGGCCCCGACACCTCAGCCCCGCGATGCCGGAAAACGTATGGTCGAGCCCGACGAGGCCAAGTTCTCAGGCTTTGTGTTCAAGATTCAGGCCAACATGGATCCGAAGCACCGCGACCGTATTGCCTTCTTCCGCGTCTGCTCCGGTGAATACCAGCCGGGCATGAAGGTGTTCCATGTCCGTGAAGGCAAAGAAATGAAGATCCCGAACGCCCTTACCTTCATGGCTAACGACCGCGTGCTGATGACAGACGCCGTTGCCGGCGACATCATCGGTATCTACAACCACGGCCAGCTCCACATCGGCGACACACTCACACAAGGCGAAGTGCTCGGCTTTACCGGCATCCCATACTTCGCTCCGGAACTTTTCCGCAGCGCTCGTCCGAAAGATCCTTTCAAAGCCAAGCAGCTTCACAAGGGCTTGAAGGAACTCGGTGAGGAAGGTGCGATTCAGGTCTTTGAAGATGAACTCGGCAATCTTTATCTCGGTGCTGTGGGGCAGCTGCAGTTCGAAATTGTGGCTCAGCGCTTAGCAACGGAATATAACGTCGACGCCATCTACGAAAACACGCCTGTTTCTACAGCCCGCTGGGTCACCTATCCTGACGAGCAGACCCGTAAGGATTTCGAGAAAGAACAGGGAATGCGTTTAGCTAAAGACGCCGACGGCAATACCGTTTATCTTGCCACGAGCATCTACAACCTGCAGACGACGCAGAAACATTGGCCTCAGGTCGCTTTCCACGTGACACGTGAGCACGGTCAAAAGCTGAAACACACTGACGTCGATCTCGACATCTAAAAGACCAGAGCCCGGAAGTCCGGGCTCTTTCTTTTTAGTTTTCTTTCATTGGCAACATCGCTCGATCCATGATTCCGTGTAGATAAGAAATCAGGACGCCGTAATTAACAATCGGTACTCCGGCCTCGGCGCATTTTCTTTGGCGGCTTAGCATGGCGCGGCGATTAATCATGCAGGCGCCGCAGTGGATAACGAGCTTGTAGGCGGAAACGTCTTCAGGGAAGGAGTCTCCCGTATACCATTCATAGTCCAGTTCACCGCCGACTTTCTTATTCAGCCAAGCCGGCGGCCACAACGGCGGCCAGGGCGCTGGAGTTGACCTTCGTCTGGAAGGAGTCAGAGCGGCTGGTC
>URYO01000014.1 GCA_900552195.1 uncultured Sutterella sp.
GACCGTCTAAGTTAAAGCGGACTTCTTCAATCATTCTCGAAACGATCCTTAGTCAAGACGGACAGGAATACCGCGCTCCTGCATATAGCGCTTGGCTTCTTCGATGGTGTATTCGCCAAAGTGGAAAATCGAAGCGGCGAGTACCGCATCGGCATGACCTTCAACAATGCCGTCAACCAAATGCTGGAGATTTCCGACGCCGCCGGAGGCAATCACCGGGATCGAAACCGAGTCGCTCACAGCGCGTGTCAGTTCCAGATCAAATCCGGCTTTCGTTCCGTCGCCGTCCATGCTGGTGAGAAGAATTTCGCCGGCGCCGAGCTTTTCAACTTTCTTTGCCCACTCAACCGCATCAATGCCTGTCGGCGTTCTGCCGCCGCGGGTATAAACCTCCCACGTGCCGTCGCTTCTGCGCTTAGCATCAATGGCAACCACAATGGCCTGACTGCCGTAAATCGAAGAGGCCTCGGCAATCAAATCGGGATTATTGACGCCCGCGGAGTTAATCGAGACTTTATCCGCACCGGCATTTAATAAACGGCGAACATCTTCCGCTTTACGCACCCCTCCGCCGACGGTCAACGGAATAAAGACCTGAGCCGCAACGTCCTCAATCACTTTGAGAATCAGATCTCTTTCGTCCGAAGTCGCCGTGATATCCAGAAAGGTCAGTTCATCGGCGCCCTGCTCATCGTATCGGCGAGCAATTTCCACCGGATCTCCGGCGTCTCTCAGGTCGACGAAATTCGTTCCCTTGACCACGCGGCCGCCGGTCACGTCTAAGCACGGAATGATGCGTTTTGCGAGCATGAATTTATCCTTCGTTATTGGCCTGATTGTCTTTTGCGGCTTCTGTCGCCTCGACTAAATCAAGCGCCTGTGTGAAGTCCAAGGTACCTTCGTAAAGAGAGCGGCCCAAAATCGCCATCGTCACGCCGTCGTCTTCAACGGCAAGCAGCTTGCGGATGTCATCCAGGTCTCGGATACCGCCGGAAGCAATAACGGGAATAGACAGCTGGCTGGCTAATTCGGCCGTGGCTTCAACGTTGCAGCCGGTAAGCATGCCGTCACGGCTGATGTCGGTGTAAAGAATGGCATCCACACCGTAGCCTTCGAATTTCTTAGCTAAGTCAGTGGCAGAGTGTCCAGTGTTCTTTGTCCAGCCGTCGGTCATAACCATACCGTCTTTGGCATCCAAGGAAACAATGACGCTGCCGCCGTACTCACTGCAGACGTCATGCAGGAATCCCGGAGCTTTCACGGCAGCCGTTCCGATCACGACATAGTCCACGCCGAGGTCGAGCACTTCGCCGACGCGTTCCAGCGTGCGCATACCGCCGCCGACTTCAATTTCAACGTCTTCTGCGAATTCACTGCAGATCTTGCGGATCACGGAAAGGTTCACGGGCTTTCCGCTTCTGGCCGCATCCAAGTCAACCAGATGCAGACGTTCGGCGCCGAGTTCAACCCAATGACGGGCCTGAGCAACGGGGTCGGTATTGAAGACAGTAATGTTGGAAGTTAAATCTCCCTGGCGAAGACGAACACAGTGCCCGTCTTTAATGTCAATAGCGGGAATTAACAACATGATAAATACTCGTTAAGGATTCCAAGTCAAAAAGTTTTGGTAGAGAGCTAAACCGGCTGCAGCGCTTTTTTCAGGATGGAACTGCGTTGCAAAAACGTTGTCGCGGGCGACAGCCACGGTGACTTCCTCGCCGTAGAACGTCGTTCCGACGGTCAAGTCTGCTTCTGTCGGTTTGGCGTAATAGCTGTGAACAAAATAAAACCAAGCACCGTTGGTGATACCGTTCCACATGGGATGTTCGCGGGTCTGCGTCACCTGGTTCCAGCCCATCTGAGGAACTTTGAGGCGTGCGCCAGTTTGATCCACACGGTCGGAAGCAAAGCGAACGACGTCGCCCGGGAAAATGCCCAGGCCCGGCGTATCGCCTTCTTCACTGTGTTCGAAGAGCATCTGCTCGCCCACACAAACGGCAAAGAACGGTTTGTTTCGGATCGCGTCACGCACCGCTTCTTCCATACCGGTCGTGCGAAGATTCTTCATGCAGTCGGGCATCGCGCCCTGTCCGGGGAAGACCACACGGTCTGCTTTCAGAACCTCTTCGGGGTCACCGGTGACCAGCACCTGCGTGCTGATCGGTGCAATTTTTTCAATGGCTTTGCTGACGCTGCGCAGATTGCCGGAGCCGTAGTCAACGATGGCTATTTTCATAACACACCTTTTGTGGACGGGATAACGTTGCGGGCGCGGGGATCGTACTCGCAGGCCATGCGCAGCGCGCGGCCGAAGGACTTAAAGACGGACTCGCACTGATGATGAGCGTTGATGCCGCGCAGATTGTCAATGTGGAGCGTGATGCGGGCATTGTTCGCGAGCGCCAGGAAGAACTCTCTCGGCAACTGGGTATCAAATTCGCCGATCATCGCGGCAGTGAAATCGACATTCCAGACCAAATAAGGACGGCCCGAGATATCCAAAACCGTGCGTGAGAGCGCTTCATCAAGCGGCACGTAGGCAGAGCCGAAACGTGTGATTCCGGCTTTGTCGCCTAATGCTTTGGCCAGACACTGGCCCATCGCGATTCCAATATCTTCAACGGAGTGGTGTCCGTCGATATGAAGATCACCGTCGCACATCACGGTTAAATCGATTTGGCCGTGGCGTGCAATCTGGTGCAGCATGTGGTCGAAGAATCCGATACCCGTACGAATATCAGCTTTACCGGTGCCGTCAAGATCCATCGATACCAGGATCGATGTTTCTGCCGTCTGACGCTTTACATCGGCTCGTCTCGTCATGATGAAATCCTTATTTCTTTTCCAGATCGTGAACGCGGTACATGGCGCTGGCAGCGTGGGCCGTCAGGAATTCGCCGCGGGCAAGCACGTCGGCAATACGGCCGAGTTTTTCTGCGCCGTGTTTGCTGACCTTCAAAACGCTCATGCGTTTCTGGAAGTCCCAAACACCGAGCGGGGAAGAATAGCGGGCGGTGCGGGAGGTCGGAAGAACATGGTTCGGGCCGGCACAGTAGTCGCCTAAAGCTTCGCAAGTGTAAGGGCCGACGAAGAGCGCACCGGCGTGGTGAATCTGGTCAATGTATTTGTCGGCGTCCTGAACAGAGAGTTCCAAGTGTTCGGGAGCGATCGTATCGGCAACCTTGCAGGCTTCTTCAATGGAACGCGTCACGATGATGGCACCGCGGTTATTGAGCGAAGCGGAAATGATGTCTTTGCGGGACATGCCTTTGATCTGACGATCAATGGATTCGGCCACTTTGTCGGCAAATTCGGCGTCATCGGTCAGCAAAATTGCCTGAGCCAATTCGTCATGTTCTGCCTGGCTGAAAAGATCCATAGCAATCCAGTCAGGATTGGTCTTACCGTCGCAAATCACCAGAATTTCAGAAGGACCGGCGATCATATCAATGCCGACGGTACCGAACACATAGCGCTTGGCAGCAGCCACGTAGGCGTTGCCCGGTCCGACGATCTTGTCAACGGCAGGAATAGTTTCCGTGCCGTAAGCCAAAGCGGCAATGGCTTGCGCGCCGCCGATGGTGTAGCACTCTTTAACGCCGGCCAGGCAGGCCGCGGCAAGAACGAGCTGATTGGGTTTGCCGCCCGGAGTCGGAACAACCATCACAATCTTCTTGCAGCCGGCAACGTGAGCAGGCATGGCGTTCATCAGAACGGAAGACGGGTACGCGGCTTTACCGCCAGGAACATAGAGACCGACGGAATCGAGCGGAATGTAGCGGATGCCGAGCTTTGTTCCGTCTTCTTCCGTAATGGACCAGCTCTGTCCGAGTTCGTGTTCGTGGAACTCGCGGATACGTTGAGCAGCCTGAGTCAGGGCGTCTTTCTGGTCTTTCGGAAGCGTTTCAAGAGCTTCTTTCAGGTCGTCTTCGGTCAGACGGAATTCGGCAACGCTCTTGGCGTCCATATGGTCGAAACGATTGGTGTACTCAAGGACGGCCTCGTCCCCTCTGGCGCGGACATCCTGAACGATGGCTTCGGCGCGGCGTGTGATTTCGGGATCAACAGAGCTGTCGACTGCAACAAGCTCAGAGAATTTGGCCGCGAAATCGGGCTGCTGTGTATTCAATCTTCTAATGCTCATTCTTTTTTCACCGTGTTTGCAAAAATTTCGATTAAGGGCAGCAGTTCCTGGCGCTTCAACTTCATTGCGGTACTGCCGACGATGAGGCGGGAGGAGATGTAGTCAATCGTCTCCACCTCAACTAAGTTGTTTGCTTTAAGTGTTGCTCCGGTACTCACCAAGTCAACAATGGCGTCCGACAAACCGGAAATCGGAGCTAACTCCATCGAGCCGTAGAGTTTGATGAGATCAACATGCACACCGACGCGCGCATAGTAGTCTCTCGAGTACTTCATGTACTTGGTCGCGATTCTTAAGCGTGCACCGCGTTTGACGCGGGCGGCGTAGTCAAAATCGCGGGGACAGGCTACGCACATGCGGCATTTGGCGATATTGAGGTCCAAAGGTACATAAAGACCGGCGCCGCCGTGTTCGTACAAGGAGTCCTTGCCGGCAACGCCCATGTCGGCTGCGCCGTACTGGACGTAGGTCGGGACGTCGCTCGCGCGGACAACCACGATTCTCAGATCCGGATTATTGGTTCCGATAATGAGCTTGCGGGAAGTTTCCGGATCTTCTAACGGATAAATTCCGGCTGCGGCCAAAAACGGAAGCGTCTCAGTAAAGATTCTTCCCTTTGATAATGCCAACGTAATCATGCTTTTACTCTCTTAATCTTGGCGCCGAGGGACGAAAGTTTCTGCTCCATTTTTTCGTAGCCGCGATCCAAGTGATAAATACGATCCACCGTCGATTCGCCGTCGGCTGCTAAAGCGGCAATCACGAGCGCAGCACTGGCGCGCAGGTCGGTTGCCATCAACGGGGCTCCGGAAAGAAGATCGACGCCGCGCACCACGGCATTGTTGCCGTCAATGGTGATATCGGCCCCCAAACGTTGCAGTTCGGGTACGTGCATAAAGCGGTTCTCAAAAATCGTTTCGGCAACGTGCGAAGCACCCTTGGCTGTCGTATTGAGCGCCATGAACTGGGCCTGCATGTCGGTCGGGAATCCGGGATACGGAGCCGTGCGGATATCCACAGCCTGATGTTCCCCTGTGCCGTCAACCTCGATCCAATCATCTCCGACGGTTACTTTGGCGCCGGCTTCTTCGAGCTTCTCGATCACTGCGGTCAGCGTATGGGGATCGCAGTCTGTCACTCGAACTTTGCCTTTAGTCATCACGGCGGCAACCAGGAAGCTTCCGACTTCGATACGGTCGGAAATCACGCGGTAAGTCGTTCCGTGAAGTTTTTTGACGCCTTCGATTTCCATCTGAGGAGATCCGATGCCCTTGATCTTGGCACCCATCTTCACCAGACAGTTCGCCAAGTCAGCGACTTCGGGTTCACGGGCAGCGTTGGCGAGCACGGTTGTGCCTTCGGCCAGAACGGCGGCCATTAACAGATTTTCCGTGCCGGTCACAGTCACCATGTCGGTCACGATATTGGTGCCGATAAGCTTGTCAGCATGCGCCGTGACGTAGCCGTGTTCAATAGAAATATCGGCCCCGAGTGCTTTGAGACCTTTGATGTGCTGATCTACAGGACGAGCTCCGATCGAGCATCCGCCGGGCAGCGACACTTGGGCCTTTCCGAAGCGTGCGAGCAGCGGGCCGAGCACCAGAATGGAAGCACGCATCGTTTTAACTAAATCATAAGGAGCTTCGGTTGAAGTAATATGCGAGGCATCGATCGTCACTTTATGACCTTCCTGCGTGACCTTGCAGCCGAGTTCCTCTAAAAGCTTAAGCATGGTATGAACGTCAGCCAGATCCGGCACGTTCACAAAAGTCATCGGCTCATCTGTAAGAAGTGCGCAAGCCAAATGGGGAAGAGCCGCATTCTTAGCTCCGGAAGCTTTGATCTCACCTTCAAGCGCGACACCGCCGGTGATAACTAATTTTTGCACTGAACAACTCCAATCGAATCAGCGTCTTGAGCGTTAACCTCCGCGTTAACTCTCTTAATTTATGGACAAAATGAGTTTAAAGCGTGATCTCGAGTTTAACCAAGATCACGGCAATGATTTTTAGATTTTTACTTAGCGTATTCGCGCCAATCTTTGTTATCCATCTTGACGTAGTCCTTGCCTTTATAGTTCACGACCTTGGCATTGGCATTCTCAGAAACAGAATGCGTCTGCGGCAGGTCTTTCACAAGGTCTTTCAGAGGAACTTCCCCTTCCGGTTTTCCGAAGTAGTTAGTCTCTAGAACACGGCCGATCAGAGAGCTCACGGCAAGATAGCTCGTCTTAGTATCTACGGTAACCGGGCTGTCTGCGGGCGTTACGCCGATGAATTTCACCAAAGCAGGCACATGTGTAATGGCCGGGCTCGGAATATCACGCAAGTGCGCGACCTGAACCTTGTCGCCCTTTTCCGCTGCGCCATGCTCCGGCACAACAACCAGCATGACCTTGCGTCCGCTCTTTTCCAGATCGGTAATCAGGCTGCCTAAGTCATCGAGCATGGCCTGAGCTCTGGGTTTGAACGGAGCTAAACGGCGCTTGTTGGCAAAACGGTTGCCGTCATGCAGCGCGATCATGTTGATAAAGGTTGCACTTCTGCCGCCCTTGTCCGCAGCAATGGTGTTTTCGTAATCCTTAAAGACGGCGCGGGCGTCCCCGATCGGCTCTTCGTCAAAAGAGTCATAGCGCTTCGGATACTTCATTTCCGCAAGCTGCGGTGAAAGCCCGGCCAGATGACGCAGACTTTGATAGAAGTTGTCGTACTTACCGCTGTGGTCCATGAAAACGTGCTGGTTGTAGCCCAAACGAGCCAGACGGTTCATGATTTCGCAGTCGGGATTGCGGCCTTCGTACAGATCTTCATGAGAAGGCTGTCCGCAGACCGACTTCAGCAGACGCAGCGCAGCCGGACCGGAATAAGACGTCGCGGAGTTAAAGTTCTCGAAGCGGATATTGAACTGCTTGAGAACTTCGTGATTTTCCAGACCCACGGCCTTCAAGTCGTCGTTGGAAAGTGAGCAGATATTCAGCAGAAGAATATCGAACGGCGTTGAATCTTTCGCCAGCTTGTCCGGCCACTCGGCTCTGCGGTCTTTTTCCGTGTCGTGGAAACGCTTCAGCCATTCATCGAGATTCTTTGAGGTAGGTTCAGCAGTCTGAGGAATGAGGTCGCTCTTCTTTTCTTCTTCTGCCGGTTTCTTGGCGTTGTCAACTGAAGCGACAACCTCAGTTGCCGGCGCCGGTGCTCTGAGCTGGGCCACAAAGGGCTGCCAAAGCGGTGCGCAAAGAAGAATAAACAAATAGCCGACAGTAAACGTCGTCACGCGGATATAGTCACGGATTGCGTAATAGATGATGATGAGCGCGATTCCGGCGCCGATCATCTCAAAGTTCAAAAAGTTCAGAGCTGAGTCGAGGAGATAGCCGCTTTCCATCGCCGCAAGGTTATGGAAGTTGCCTCGAATGCTGTCCAACCCCGGCAGCCAGCTTTCGGAGTAAACCAATGCGGCTGCACAGACCACGGCAACTAAAGTACGAAACCAGCGCAGATAGCGGTTGCCGATCGGGAAGAGGACAAAAACCAAGAGCAGAACATTCTGCAGAAGGTTCAGCGAGAGATATCCGAACCCTCCGAGTAAAAATTCTCCGATAAAAAATACATTCCACAGACCGAGGCCGGTCCATTTCACTTTCGTCTGCTTGTTTTTTTCAGTCGCAGCCATGCTCAGAACTTAACTTTATTAGTTGTTTTTAGGTGTCATTGTTTTAACGGCCACGTTGTCGGTAGGCAGAATCAGGCGCCCCTTCTCGTCGAAGGCATAGGTGCGGTTATCAAAGCCCAGACCGAAAACAGTCAGCACGTTGCGGTAATAATTATCGCCCTTCATTTCCGTCGAGGTGAGCACCGTACGAATCACCGCACCGGCCTTATCTGCAGCCACATAGGGCAGAAAGCAGGCGCCGAAAGCATTGACCTGACGATTGTTGACAGTCATGTCGCCGATGTTGACTTTTTCAGGCGGAATATTGGTTGCCTTGACGAGATTAATCATCGGTTCGTACTGGCGCATCAGCACTTCATAGTTCTGATCTTTAGGCGACAGAATGCCGGACCACAGGTAGGTTCGGATGGCGTTGTAGCTGCCTTCCATCTGCTGAGGATCGACAAGGCGTCCCTGAGCGTCAAATTTAGCCCAGTCCGGCGCCACACCGCTCGGAGAGCAGCGCACCATGGCGTTGATGGAACCTTCCAGCACCGGGAGCCAATACGGATCGTAATCGGCAAAGCGGCGCAGGATGTGCGGCGGATAGTAGCTTGGGTTGATGGTGATCACGCCCTTCTCTTCAAATCCGACGCGGCCCGGAAGGATGATCTTGCCGACGGTCGGCACGTCACGAACGAGCTCTTTAAGCTTGGCAAGGTAACCGTCAGCCTTCGGAAGGTAGGAAGGATCATTCCAGATGCGGGCCGCTTCGATCAGACAGTAGGCAATCCACATGTCCGAGTCGGTGGCGTTGTTGGTATCCAAGATCTTGCCTGTTCCATTGGGCTTGCCGTCCGGAATACCCCAAAGCCAAGCAGGCTGATTTTCGCCGAGATTCTTTTCCGTCCAGGCAAACATCTCGTCAAAAGCCTTTTTGTCATTGGCAACCAGAGCGAAGAACATCCCGTAGGACTGTCCTTCAGAAGTCGTAATCAGCTTGGCTTCGCTGTAGTCAACGACGCGGCCTTCGGGCGTAAGATTCGTTGCTTTAAATTGATCCCAAAGTTCCCAGGCACCCGCAGGAGCTGCGAACACGGCAGAGATCAGGCAGGCAAGAAGAAAGTTCTTTTTCATGTTGTGGTCTCCTTCCTCTTAGTTGCGGCGGTTGCGGAAGCGGATTAAAGAATGCATCAGGTAGTAGATGCCACCTGCAAAGAGCAGTGCGCACACCAATGTGAAGAGCACAAGAAGAAGCGGCTGGTCTAAGAGCGAATACCAAACTCTCTGGTGCCACGGCAGGGATCCTGTGTAGTAGTCAGGGCCCACCATGTAGCTCGCAGGCTGAGCATTCGGTTTGAATATCGCCACACCGCCACCGACCATCTTCAGGTCTCCAGGGTTCATCAGGCGTTTGTTCAGGAGGTAGCTTCCGTCCTGACCGTCACCTAAGATTGCGACGACCGAGCGGCCGCTGCCGTACGGAGATTCATACTGAGCAATCGTGGCAATGCCGGTGTCTTCCGTGACAGTGGACTGAGGAGCAGCGTCTTTAGACTTTGCTTCGAAATTAGACTTCAAGTTGCCTTTAACTTTTTCAAGAATAATCTCGGGCTCAAGTTTGCCGAGATTATCGATATCGGCGCTGTTTTCAGCAAAGACCAGAATGTCGCGGTGCTGAGCGTTATCATTCTGGATGGCAGAGTCGAACGTAACTTTCGTGACGGGAGCACCCGTCTGCGCACCGAAGCGGCCCATTGTATTGAGCATCGTCGTCATGACGTTAGCCGGCGCATCTTTCTTCATCAGCACCAAGGTCTGAGACAAGTCGGCATACTTCGTAAACGGATAGCCGCTCACGGTAAAGAGCTTCAGATCCGGCAGGCGTGCAAAGTGATAGAAACCGGAGAAGTCGATCGTGGAGTTCGGATCGATTTCCACCTGGTTCGGAATCAAGGTCACGGACTTGCAGTTGGCCTGAGTTCCGCCGTCAACCGCCAAACCGTATTGGAAGTCAAACGTCAGCTGATTTTCCGCGGACAGCAGGCGGCTCGGAATCGATGTGTTGTTCCACAGATTTGCCAAGCCATTAATGAACGAGAACTGCGACATAAACGAGTTGCTCGTTTTTGTCGGGCTCAGGTCATAGGACTCGACCAACTGGTCATTCAGCAGGAAACGCATCTGGGCCGGTTCTCCGCCCATCGGACGCGTGTAGCGATAGCGTAGGTCTAGATTCACATTGCTGCGATTGACCATGAAAAGGTCCGGCGGGAGACGTACGTCGAGCTTGATCGGAGCCGGATGCAGACCGGTGCTGGTGAGCTGGCCGCGATACTTGGAAAGCTTCTCGAACGGAATCTTTTGATCGGTGTTGACCCAAGACGGCGCGTCATAAGCCTTGCGATCCGGTTCGCCTTTGAAGTTTTCAATCGTGACCATACCGCCGGCAATTCCTGCGTCAGCAGCCGCCAGATAACGGGCAGCTGTCAGCAGATCATCGGCGTTGCGCCCGGCAATCACCAAAACCTTGGCGTATAAGCTGTTCGGCGCATTAACGATCGAAATCGTTGGCGCTTCGACTCTGGGCAGGAACTTCAGGAAGTCGGGACGGCTGTCGTTGGTGACAAAAGCGACATAGTTCTGCTCGGCCGGCTGTTCGTTGTAGTAGACCGGGAATTCAATTCCGCGCCACTCGGAGCGCACACCGGCCCATGAAGCAAGTACCGCGGCAGCTTCTTTGAAGCGATTATCAGGTGTAGAAGCAAAAACCATCGGCAGCGTCGTTGCAGACGGACTGATGGTGTTGACAAAAGGCGCCGGCAGGATCGAAAGATCATTGGCCAAACGCAGCTTCTGAGTATTCAAAGACAGGTAGCTCGAAGAGTCGACCGTCAGCCATAAAGCAGGATTTGCGGGAGAGCCGCAAATCTGCGTGTACTGACCGACAAACTCCAGCGTCAGGCGGTTGGAGCTGTCAAACTGCTTCGCATTGAGATCGACTGTGGCGGAAACCTGATTGCCGAGCTGATCTTTGGTAATCGGAAGACTCTTCTGCAGCTGGCCGTTTAAGTAAACATTGAGCTGGCTCTGCTGAGGAATCAGGGCCGGAGACGGCGTGTAGCGGAGCGTGACCGAAGCCTTGGAAATCAGCTCGTTCTTTGCAGAATAAAAACGGAAAGATCTTTCGTTGTAGATGCCTGTCATCTTGATCTGTTCAATCGCTCCTTCCGTGGAGTAATTAAACAAGGGGCTGTCTTTGCGGATCACCGGGATTTCGTCTGTCCGGAAGGCCGGCTGAACATCCCGCATAAATGTGGCGGGTTCAGGGGCGGCGGACGCAACGCTCGCAAGAGCTACACTCAGTGCGCAGAGCACTGTACCGGATAGAAGAAGAGAGAATCTTTTATTCTTAAACATATCTGACCGAGATCTTCCGAATTACTCATTAATCCGTATTATTTCTAACTGCGTAAGATTTTAGTTTGTTATTACGCGCTATGAGCCGATGAAATTGTTTTAGGCAAATTGTTTTAGGCAAGTAGAGCGGATGGGTTTCCTCAAAAGGAGAATTCTTGTTTTCGCGTCTAAGTGACGGGACTCGAGGAATAAAACTGATGACCCACTTAAATGTCCAAACCGAGGCCTTCAGGAACCAGCCGGCCTGAGGATTCGAAAAATGCGCAAATGCCTCAGCGCCCATGCGCGCCATGTGCAGCAGCGCAAAGAAGCCGTCAAACATGCCATAGTCTCTAACCTTCGCTTGTCTCTGGATCCAAATATCCGGCGTTCCGAACGTGCACTCGACATATTCCATTTCTTTGGTACGCGTCGGCTGAGAGACCAAAAGCTCGACAACGCCGTTTTCAAAAGCGGCCGTCACTGTGCAGTCAAACGTTGTCGAAGGCTTTTTCTTAGGGCCAAAAACCAGCTTTACAGGCTCTTCGAGCGAAACCTTGCTTAGGTCTGAAGCGTTTTTCAAGTCTACGACGCAGTCTTTCTGAGAGAAAGCGGACATAACGGCCGGAATCGAAATCTCTCCGACCTGAAGGTGTACCGGTGCGGTGAAGGACACACGCGGGAATTTGCGTTTCTGGACACTTTCGACCGTCACGGCCATCGCGGCAAACAGAATGATCAGGTTGTAGATAATCCAGCCGAGGTTGATCAAAAGCATCAGAACTTCGTAGGCGCTGGCTCCGACCATTCTGTAGAGGCCGATAAAGAAGCCGGCCAGGTTTAGGAGCAGCAAATAGAAGTACGGACGAGCGACAGCCCAGTCCAAATATTCTTTATCAATTACGCCACCCTTAGCCGTCACGTTGAATTTACCCTTGTGAGGCGCGATAAGTGCAACGAGTGTCGGCACGAAGATGTACCAGGATAAAATCGTTTCATAGAGCGCGCTGATAAACGGGAATCGATAGCCGCGGTGAATCATGTACGTCGTCATCGTGGAGTGAACCATATGCGGGATCAGGTACACGAAAATAGCGATCGCACTGGCGTAAATCACGTAGATATTGGCAAAGAGGAACGGCAGCGGAGCGATTAAGAAGATGATTCGCGGCAGTCCGTGCAGGAAGTGGATCATCGCATTTAAGAAGCACAGGCGCTGCGGAATCGTCAGGCCCTTGCCGAAAAGCGGATTATCCAAGCGGAAAATCTGCACCATGCCTCGGGCCCAGCGGATTCGCTGTCCGATATGCGCCGCCAAAGTTTCCGTACTCAGACCGGCAGAAAGGGGCGTACTTAAGAAAGCCGAAGACCAGCCTCTGCGGTTGAGCTTCAAAGAGGTATGCGCGTCCTCGGTCACCGTTTCCACAGCAATGCCGCCGACTTCTTCCAATGCTTTACGGCGCATGATGGCACAGGAGCCGCAGAACATCGTTGCGTTCCATGTGTCATTGCCCTTCTGAATGAAGTCATGGAAGAGCGAGTTCTCATTCGGAACATTCTCTTTGAGATGCAGGTTCTTTTCAAACGGGTCCTGCGAGTAAAAGTGATGAGGCGTCTGCACCAGAGCGATTTTCTCGTCCTTTAAGAACCAGCCCATCGTCTTTTGCAGGAACGTTTTTACCGGTACGTGGTCGCAGTCAAAGATGGCAATGAAGTCGCCCTTAGTGATGCCCATCGCGTGGTTAATGTTGCCGGCCTTGGCGTGCTTGTGTTCTTCGCGCTCGATATAGCCGGCGCCGACTTCACAGGCAAAGTCTTTAAATTCCTTACGACTGCCGTCGTCCAAGATATAAACATTGAGTTTTTCTTTGGGCCAGTCTACGGTGAGCGCTGCGTACACCGTCGGTTTCACAACGTCCAGCGGTTCGTTGTAAGTCGGAATGAAAATATCGACACTCGGCCAGCGCTCCTTATCCTTCGGCAAAGAGGCGGGTTTACGGTCAAGCACCCAGCAGACCTGGAAGTAGCCGAGCAGCATCACGATGAAGGCATAGGTTTCAGCGATGATCAGCAGCCATGTAAAGATCACAGAGGTGTAGCTGTTGGGATTCAGTGTTTCCGAATAACGCCACCAAACGTAGCGGGACGACACGATGACCGAAATCACGATCAGCATCAGCAGCGTAAAGCGGGTTTGCGCCTGAAAGAGTGTAAGCGCGATCACACCTAAGATCAGCAGGAAGATGACTTGTTCTTCCAAACTGAAGGGCTGAGTGATACAGAGCACGTAGAGCACGAAGCCGATCGCGAGCAAAAAGCCCACGAAGATCTTCTTAAAAAG
>URYO01000015.1 GCA_900552195.1 uncultured Sutterella sp.
AAGTCCCCATTCGGTAACTCCGGAAATGACTCCGTCGAACTCCATGCCTAGGGAAAACGAAAACACCGCTCCCGAGGCCGCACCTCAGGAAGAAGCTCTCCAGTTTGCCGTTCAGCGCATCTACTTGAAAGACGCTTCTCTCGAGATGCCCAATGCTCCCGAGATCTTCCTGGCTCCTGAAGCTCCTCAGGTTGACATCCAGCTCGACGTCTCCGAACATGGTTTGGCCCAGCCTGACCTCTATGAAGTTGTCGTTCGTGCAACTGTCACGGCTAAGACCAAAATCAACAATGAAGAAAGAACCGTTTTCCTGGTTGAATGCAAACAGGCCGGCATCTTCCTTCTGAAAGGCTTCCAGGAAGAGCACAAGACCATGGTTCTCGGCATTACCTGCCCGTCCACAATCTATCCGTACCTCCGCAGCAATGTTTCCGACCTTCTGACCCGTGCAGGCATGCCGCCGGTCTACTTGGGCGAAATCAACTTTGAAGCCTACTTTGCTCAGAGAATGCAGGAGCAGCAGGCTGCAGCTGAAGAAAAAACCGTTCAGTAATCAGCTGTCCCGCTCGCTAGATAAGCCGTCCCCATCGATTTGAGGACGGCTTTTTTAGTATTTGCTGCTTTAGATTAGATTCCGCCTTCAAAACCGCACTGGCGCCAGGCCTCATAGACGGTAATGGCTACGGAGTTTGAAAGATTTAGGGAGCGATTGTGAGGACGCATCGGCAGACGGACCATATGGGCCGAATCGAATAAGGCTCTCACATCCTGAGGAAGACCCGAGCCTTCAGAGCCGAAAACAAACCAGTCTCCCGGCTGAAAGATCACTTCCTGAACCAGCTGCTGAGCTTTGGTTGTCATGGCAAACATTCGGCTGCGGTCAGGCTTTTCTGCCTCAAGAAAAGCTCCGTAATTGGGGAAACGCTTAATGTCCGCATATTCCCAATAATCCAGCCCTGCCCGCTTCATATGCTTGTCCTCAAAGTTAAAACCTAAAGGTTCAATCAGATAAAGCTTGCATCCCGTATTCGCCGACAAACGAATAATGTTTCCGGTGTTCGGCGGAATTTCCGGGTGCACTAAAACAATATTAAACATCCTTGTCTTCTTTCAAATAAGTTTTCAAGGTCGCAAAAGCCTTCTTCTCCAGCTGTCTCACTCTTTCCTGGCTCACGCCCATTTCTTTGGCAAGATCTGCCAGCGTCGCGCCTTTGCTGCCGTCCTGATCGTTATACAGCCAGCGAGCCTCAATAATGCGTCTCGAGCGGTCATCCAGCTTCTTGACTGCTTCCGGAAGAAGATTTTCGATGGTGTTTTCATAGGCACCGCGGGCGATCGTGTTTTCAGGTGTATCCCGTTCGTCCGTAAGCCACTCGGAGGGCGCGGTGCCCTCTTCTGCGCCTCCGCTCGGTTCGTCAATTTCTACATCCGAACCCAGCATGCGCTTTTCCATCTCAAAAACTTCGGCCGGCTTCACATCCAGCGTTTCGGCAATTTTTTCCGCTTCACTGGTACCGAGAAGTTTAGTGTCGTCCTTTAACTTGCGCAGATTGAAGAACAGCTTGCGCTGTGACTTTGTGGTGGCAACTTTAACCAGGCGCCAGTTGCGAAGGACATACTCCTGAATTTCAGACTTAATCCAAGTCATTGCGAAAGTCACCAAACGCGCTCCGTTGTTCGGATTGAAACGTTTGACGGCTTTCATTAAGCCGATATTCCCTTCTTGAATCAAATCACCGAACGGAAGCCCGTAGCCTTGATATTGACGCGCGATGGAAATCACAAGACGCAGGTGCGACATCACCAGCTCGCCCGCAGCTTCCATATCTCCGTGCTCCTGAAGCCTCACAGCCAGTTCGTGCTCACGTTCGGCACTCAGGATCGGAGCTTTATTCGCTGCCCGGATATATTCCTCCAGAGAACCGAGTGACGCATCAGGAATCGCAAGCGGGGTCGGTTTGTAGGGGGCAAGAGCCGTGCTCGGGCTCTTTTTCTTTTCATCTGTTGTCATCGAGGAAAATTGTAATCCTCAAGTCAAGCTTTAGAACGTCCGAGGGGTTGTCGCCCCGGCGATAAAGTACGAAACGATCACGCTTAGCAAGATCGTCACCAAAGACACAGAAAGATAAACAGCGGCAAAAACAGACCAATGCGGCATCAGAGTAAGTTCAAAAGCTTCTTCCAGCAGTGGAACAGACGCCAGCGTTGTCACTAAAAGCAGCACGCCGCCGATAACGCAGCCGAGTACAGAGCTCACGGCGGCTGCAATCATTTGCGGCCCGCGCACGGCCCAGTCGCTTGCTCCCAGCATTAAAAGAAGCTCTCTTTCACTGCGTAAAAAAGCGGAGAGCCTAAGTGAGTTTTGAAATATCAGCAGGCAGACTAAAGTAGCCGCCGGAGCCCCGAATGCAAACATACCGAGCGCAATCGCCTCTCTGAGCGAATGACGTTTCTTAATCCACTCGAGATTGGCCGTCACTCCTTCAACGCCTCTGACTTTTTCAATAGATTTAACCGCCCCTTCAATATCGATGTAGCGGGTGTCCGAAGGAAATTGAAGAGCCAATATCGTCGGGATCTTCTTTCTGTCCCCGACGAGCTTCAAAATATCTTTTTCTAAAACGTCCGTCGGTTTAATTTCTCTGAGTTCGGTAATCGGCGCAAGCGCGCGGATCTGATCCTGAGCTTTTTTGCGCTGAGCATCCGTTAGGGAAGAGTCTAAAAAGACACTGACCTCGTCTCCCATGACGCCGCGATGGCTGTCGTAGAAGCAGTAAAAACTCAGGGCGATCTGTCCCAAAAGACAAAGCGCGAGAGAGAAAACCACGACAACAAAAATAAAACGCTTTATGTTGGCTTGAATCGGCCTGCGCACACGGTCCCGCATCGTGATCATCTTTTCTCTCCTGAGAGCTCAACACAACGCAGCGCCGCAATCTCAAACGGAAGCAGGTAACTTGAGGTCATCACAATCGGATAACCGACTTGGCTGAGTTTGGTGCAAATGTAGAGAAATTCCTCCTGTGCCTGATCGTCCAGTCCCTCCAGCGGAGAGTCCGCAAGAATCAGGCGCGGCTGGTTGACCAGCGAACGAGCGATAACAACGCGTTTTTTTACACCGACCGAAAGACTCTCTGCCCGGGCGTTTAAATAAGGATCAAGACCGCAGAGGGAGGCACTTTCCAATGCGTTGCGCTGGGCATCAGCTGCGTTTTTTCCCAAAAGCTGGGCCGTTAAGACCAGGCCTTCCAAAACAGTGTAGCCGTTTAAAAGAACGGGTTCCGAAGGAATAAGACCCAGCCCGGCACGCCATGCTCTCTTCTGGCCTTCACGCATCTTCGTCAGACGTTTGCCCTCAAGAAATACTTCGCCCACGCGAGGAACTCTTAAAGCGGCCATTAAGTTGAGAAGGTACGACTTACCCGAACCGTTTGGGCCTCGGAGGAGAACGAACTCTCCGTCCGAAACCTCCAGCGTCACGATTCCTTTGGTTTGGTTATTCCAATCGTTGATCGGAACGTCGACCATTCTCACTATCGTCTTCATCTTGCTAACAAGTCAAACTGGTAATCAACTTTGGCCCATGTAGCCTTTTCTTCTTCAAGCAAATACTCGACCACGGGATGATCCTTCAGCCACGCCCTCGGAACATAAAGACAGAAAGAATGTCCATGGAAAGTAGCTTCAAGTTTCGGCAGCTCTATCTCTTGGTGGGCATGCGCAACAATAGTGGCTATCCGTAAGCAGAACAGCAATTCGGCGGTCTGTTTGGTCGCAAGCAGCATTTCAACTTTTTTCAGGTTTCCTCGGTGCCCGAGAACCAGGGCAGCCAATTTCTCCTGTTCAGGTCTGGAAAAGCCCGCAATATCGCTGTTTTTGATCAAATATTCACTGTGTTTATGATAATCGCTGCGCGAGAGGGTTAAACCTGTTTCATGCAAATCAGCCGCCCATCTCAGGAACCTTACGCTGTCCTCGGAGACATGCGAAGACATGCTCTTAAGAAGGTTCACTGCAATATCTCCGACTCGTTTGGCTTGTTCTTTGTCCACGTGGAAGGCATTCATCATTCGCTCGACGGAAGCCTCTCGAGGATCGCGCTGCAGTTTTCTGCCCGCTAAGTCATACAAAATGCCGTAACGAAGTGCACCGTCGGCAACTTTCATGACGTCAATTCCGAGCTTATTAAAGACTGCGATCAATACCGCGATGCCGCCGGCTAAGACTTCTCTGCGGTCTTCCTTCAGGCCTTCAAACTTTATCTTATCGATGCTTTCTGCGTGAATTACTTTGTCTTTGAGCTGCTCGAGCGCATAAAGTGTGATGGACCCGTCGGTAATTTTGAGTGCAGCAAGAATAGAAGAAACTGCGCTGACCGTCCCGGAGGAACCGTACGCTTCCTGCCAGTTCCCTTTAACAAACTTATATTCGCTTCCGTCCAGCACTGAAGCCGCTGACAGGATGGCGCGCCGCATGCTTTGGGCTGTGATTTTACGGTCTTTAAAGAATGCCACGGAGGTATTGACACAGCCTACGTGAAAAGATTCACCGTCGATCATTTCGTGGCCGCGCCCGATCACGCATTCCGTCGAAGCGCCTCCGATATCCACAATCAATCGTGTTTGATCAGAAGGCGGGAGAGCGAAACTGCAGCCTTGGAATACGAGTCTCGCCTCTTCTTTCCCTCGAAGGATTTCAACTTTGCAGTCCAGAATTTTTTCTGCGCGTTCTATGAATTCCTGAGAATTTTTTGCTGCTCTGAGCGTCTGAGTTCCGACAGCACGGATATGGTTTCTCGGCAAGCCGCGAATCTTTTCCGCAATACGCGCTAAAGCATTGAGACCTCTGTCCTGAGCTTCCTGCGTCAGATTGCCGTCTTTATCAATGCCGGCCGCCAATCGTATGGTTTCTTTCCAGCTGCCCTCGGTGATGATGCGCTCGCCTTCAACTCGAGCAATTTCTAACCGGAAGCTGTTGCTTCCCAAATCTATCGCTGCAAGCTTCATTATTTGGCCCCGCCGATCTGATCCAAGCCCACCAGCGCAGCCGCAAATTCATCCGCTTTAAACGGCTGAAGATCGTCGATGGTCTCACCGACACCGATGTAATAAATCGGCAGCGGGTTTTCTCGAGAATTTGCCAAAGCCACAAGAACGCCGCCCTTGGCCGTGCCGTCGAGCTTGGTGATAATCAAACCGGTAAGTCCGGCAGCTTCATCAAACGCTTTAGCCTGCATCAATGCATTCTGGCCGTTTGTACCGTCGAGCACCAGAATCACTTCGTGCGGCGCTCCTTCCATAGCCTTTCCCTGAACTTTACGAATGCGGGCGAGCTCATTCATAAGATTCGTTTGAGTCGGCAGTCTTCCTGCGGTATCCACCATTACGATATCTATGCCTTTTTTACGGCCGGAAGAAATAGCGTCATAGGCCACCGAAGCAGGATCTCCTTTTTCCTGTGATATCACTTCGATTTGGTTGCGCTCGCCCCAAACGGCAAGCTGCTCTCGGGCCGCCGCTCTGAAGGTATCCGCCGCTGCCAGCAGAACTTTTTTGTTCAGCTGCGCAAAGTGCTTGGCCAATTTTCCAATCGTCGTCGTTTTGCCGGCGCCGTTGACGCCGCACATCATGATGACGAGCGGTTTATGTTCGTCAAAGTTAAGGGATGCCTCACACGGCCTCAGGATATCTGCAATGATTTCTTTGAGGGCTACCTTCACTTCGTCCTGTGTTTTAAGCCCTTTAAGCTTAATTCTTTCTCTCAGTCGCTCAAGGATCAGTGCGCTGGTTTCCACGCCGATATCGGCAGAAATCATTTGGAATTCCAGGTCTTCCAGGAACGCTTCATCTACGACACCGCCGGTAAAGATACCGACTAAGTTGACTTGGGTTTTTCTTAAACCTTGCTTTAACCGGGCGAACCAACCCGTTTTCTCTTTTGTTTCACTCATTGGCGTACGTTTTGAATAAAATTCAATTATTTCAACACGAGAGTTTAGCAATGCCGGCAAGCAACAGCGGTAAAGTTAGGATCATCGGGGGACGCTGGAAACGCACAAATATCCCCGTTTTGAATGCCGACGGTCTTAGGCCCACCGGCGACCGCCAGCGCGAAACGCTGTTCAATTGGCTGAGCTTTCTCCTCGGAGGCTTCGAGGGCCGCAGCGCCTTAGACATGTTCGGAGGCTCCGGCGCCTTGTCCTTCGAATTCCTGAGCCGCGACGGCAGCCGGGCTGTTTTATGCGAAACCAACCGGCGCGCAGCGCAGTTCATCGAGCAAACGGCCGAAAAACTCCATGCTGAAGGACTGACAGTCATTGTCGGCAACGCTCTTACAGACGTCCGTATCGCTGACTTTGCTCCATACGACCTTGCATTTATCGATCCGCCCTTCGCGGCTGACCTTCAGCTCAAAGCCTTGAAACGCTGTGTGCCCATGCTTGCTTCGGAGGGACTAGTGTACGTTGAGTCACCTCAGGAAATTTCAGATGAAGTTCTGACTTCCCTGTCTCTCAGTGCGATCCGCCGTCTCAAAGCCGGCACCAGCCATATGCTTTTAGCTCAAAAATCCGAGAACCCGTCATGATTACTGCAACCTATCCCGGGACCTTTGATCCCCTGACTAACGGCCACCTAGACCTGATTCGCCGTGCCTGCTGGATTTTTCCGAAGCTCATTGTTGCAGTTGCCGAAAGCAAAAGAAAACACACGCTCTTTACTTTGGAAGAACGGGTACAAATGGCCAAAGAATCCGTCAAAGGTTTCCCGAACGTTGAAGTGATGGGTTTCGACGGCCTTTTGGTCGATTTTGTACGTCGACACGAATCGACGTGTATCGTTCGAGGCGCCCGCGCCGTCAGCGATTTTGAATATGAATTTCAAATGGCGGGAATGAACCAGAAACTCATGCCCGAGGTTGAAACCATCTTCCTCACGCCCGCAGAGCAGTTTCAGTTCATCAGCGGAACCTTTGTCCGAGAGATTGCAATGATGGGCGGCGACGTCAGCGGGTTTGTTCCTCAAAACATCCTTGCCGCCCTGGAAAAGAAACGCAGCGAACTTAAGCAAACCTCTGTTTAATAAGCGCTTCGCACCTCAGAGCATCCTGCTCGCGCTGTGTCAGAACTTTAGGATCGGTTTTTCTCTTTCGAGGACTCCAGTAGCTGTCCGGGAATGCAGCATCATCCTTGAATCGCGGAATCAGGTGCCAGTGCAGATGCGGCACCATTGTTCCGAACTGCGCCCAATTCACCTTTTCGGGCGACATCGAATCGATAATCGCCTCTTCCAATTGCGTCAGAGCGTCCCACATGATGAGCCGATCCTCGGGACCTAAGTCGGAAACCTCTTTCACATGGTCCTGCCAAATCAGTCGGAAGTAACCCGGAAACTCCGGATCATCCACGCGAATAATTCGAAATTTGTCGTTTGCGACTACGGCGTGCTCGCCTTCGGGAGCACAAAGGGGGCAGTTTTGCGTCATAACAATACCTTCTCAATTCCGCCGTCTTTCAGCTTGTTCACCGTCTCGTACAGCCAATTGTCGCCGTACTTAGAGCGCATCATTTCGACCACAAAAAACTCGGCGGTTGTATGTGTCGCTTCAGAGTAACGGTTCATACCCTGCAGACAACCCGGGCATGCCGTCAGTACTTTGATCTTGCCTGAGAAACGATCCCCCTTCAGCTTGTCCGCGGCTTGGTTCAGACTCAGCTCTTTAGCCGTTCTCACCTGACTGGCGATATCCGGGCGAGAAACCGCAAATGTGCCGCTTTCTCCGCAGCACCGCTCGGACAGCTCCACTTTAGAACCGTCCTTAGGATGAATCAGGCGATTGACCGTTTCAATAGGAACACCTTCTTTCAGCGGCGTGTGGCAAGGATCGTGGTAAATGTAGCGGGTGTTGTAGGCGCCGTTCACGCTAATCCCTTTTTCGGCCAGATAGTCATGAATATCCATCACTCGGCAGCCCGGGAAAATGGATTCAAAGTTGTATTCCTTCAGCTGATGCAGGCAGGTGCCGCAGCTCACCAGAACCGTGGAGATGTCCGCATAGTTGAGCGTATTGGCAACACGGTGGAAGAGCACGCGATTACGCGTCACGATATCGTCGCCTTTTTTACTCAATCCGTTGCCCTTCTGCGGGTGGCCGCAGCAGCGGTAACCCGGCGGAAGGACGATCTGCACGCCCATGTCATAAAGCATTCCCAATACTGCAATCGAGACCTGACTAAAGAGCTTTTCATTACCGCAGCCGGGGAAATAGAACACGGACTCCCTTCCGGACTTGGGACTGACAATCTCCTTGTTCTTGATCACCGGGATGTAAGTAGACTCTTCAATGTCGAGCAGACGGCGCGCCGTGGTATGAACTTTGTCTTCAGGGAGCTTTCGGTTCACTAAATGGATAACTTCTTCACGCAGAGTCGGACATCCGGTACTGAATCCGGGATGCTTCAGGCTCTTGGCTGCTGTGAATTTCAGAGCGTCTGCTGCGATTCGCTGTGCCTTAAAGCCGTATTCCACCATGCCTTTGCGCATAGCACGAACGGCCAGAGGATTCTCCAGCTCGAGGAACTTCAGTCCGGCCGCTTTCGCCGGATCAAAACGTTCTTTGCCTTGACCGTGCAGCATATCTCTCATCAGCATGGTGACGTGTCCGAAATCAATCTTCACCGGACACGGTTTCTGGCATTTCTGGCAGATCGTGCAGTGGTCCGACACGTCTCCGAACTCAGTGAAATGTTTCAGAGAAACGCCGCGGCGGGTTTGTTCTTCATAAAGGAATGCTTCCAAAAGAAGCGAAGTCGCAATGACTTTGTTCCTCGGCGAATAGAGCAGGTTTGCATTTGGAACATGCATCGTGCAAACAGGCTTGCACTTGCCGCAGCGAAGACAAGTCTTAATCTCGTCGGCAATTTGCTTGGCTTCGCTCTTCTGCATGATCAAGGACTCATGCCCTAACAGATTGAAGCTGGGTGTGTAGGCAATCGACAGATTCGCCTCGGGACGAAGTTTTCCTCGGTTGAATCGACCATGAGGATCGACCTCATCCAAATATTTGTAGAACTCATCGAACTGCCCCGGTTCGACAAACGAAATCTTCGTCATACCGATACCGTGCTCGCCGGAAATCGCGCCGCCTAACTTTTTAGCGACTTCCATGACATAGGCCACGCCGTCATTGGCGGTCTTAATCATCTCCACGTTATCGGAGTTCACCGGAATATTGGTATGCACATTACCGTCGCCGGCGTGCATATGAAGAGCAATAAAGACTCGGCCTCTCAACACTCGATCGTGAATCTTTACGATCTCACTTCTTACTGCTTCAAAGGCATCGCCTGCGTAGATATCGTTGAGTTCTCGAAGGACTTCTTTCTTCCAGGAGATCCGCAAGTAATGGTTTTGGACCAGATCCAGGAGCGTTAAATCATCAAGATTCTCCGGCAGCTCCGCCTCACAGCGGCGACCGAGCTGCTCAAGTGCTTCGAGCGCCTCTTTTGCCGGTGTGTGAAGGTGATTGAGGACGTACTCCCATTCGTCATGAACTTTTCGTAGCAGCGCCATGGCAAGCGGAAGTTTTTGGGCCAAAAGTTCTTTCTCGGTGTAGCCTTCGGACGAAACGGCAAGTTTGCCGAGCTTGATCGGACCGCCTAAATACGTGGCGACCGCATTGAGCATTTCCAGCTTGTTGCGAATGGAACAGCAAATATTGAAAAGTTCGCAGGCGTCCGTATACTCGCCGATCTTATCCAGCGGGATCACGACGTCTTCGTTAAGTTTGAAGGCGTTAGTGTGCTTTGAGATCGCCGATGTCTTAGAGCGCTCGGCCCAGTACTGATGGCGGGCTTCGGGCGTCTTCGCCACAAAGGTATCGCCGTTGCCGGCAATCGCGATTTTCTTAACTTCCTCGACGTATTTGGAAATCGTCGCGTCATCGTTGCCGATGATGTCTCCGACAATCACCATCTTCGGATAAATTCCGCGTCCGCTCTTCGGCGCGTAATTAATCGCGTGCAAATAACGATCATCCAAGTGCTCCAAACCGGCAAGCATGACGCCCTCAGGATGGGAATCAAAGAGCTGAGAGATTTGATAGATCGCCGGACCGGCGTTGCCGGCGGCACCGTAAAACTCCAGACAGACGGTCTGAGTGCAGGCCGGCATCTTGTGAAGAATGAAGCGGGCCGAGGTAATAATGCCGTCACAGCCTTCCTTCTGCAGACCGGGCAGACCGCCTAAATACTTGTTCGTTACATCCTTGCCCAAGCCCGGCGTCCTAAACTTCGGTCCTTTGAGACGGAATGTCTTTTTGCGGATGATCGGCGCCTTCTCCGGAGACTTGTTTCCTTGTTTCCACACCGCTTCGAATACCACATCTTCCTGCAGGTGAATCTTGCCGAGATTGTGGTTTACGCGTGTCACTTCCAGCCAGTTTCCATCGGGATCAACCATTCGATACCAGTACACGTTGTCAACTGTTGTACCCCAAAGGACGGCCTTCTTGCCACCGGCGTTTTCCGCGATGTTTCCGCCGATCGTACAGGCATAGTTGGAGTTCGGATCAACCGAGAAAACCCAGCCTTCGGACGCGGCCTTCTCTGCAACTTTCTTATTCACGGAGCCGGCGCCGGCCTGAATCGTCGCCACTTCTTTATCGAGGCCTTCGAGTTTGCGCATTTCTACATCCGAAATGCGGTTCAGTTTTTCGGTATTAATAACAGCAGAGCGAGAATGCAGAGGCACTGCACCACCGGTATACCCGGTGCCGCCTCCGCGGGGAATAATCACAAAATCAAGATCGATCAGCGCTTTAACGATCCCCGGCACTTCATCTTCAGAGTCCGGATAAATGACTACGAAAGGATATTCGACACGCCAGTCAGTCGCATCCGTTACATGACTGGCTCTCGAAAAACCGTCGAAACGAATATTGTCTGCGCGAGTGTGTTTCTTCAGCTTCTTCATAACCAGTCGGCGAAGATCCCAGGAACGCTCAAAGGAGCCCTTGAATTTTTCAATCATCACCAGTGCAGTCTCCATCAGAGCTGCGACTTTTCCCGCTGAGACCTCATCGAGCGTCGGGAGCTGCTCACGAATCGAATTAATTCGGTGATAAAGCGCCTCAATCAGAAGATCACGACGTTTCTTGTTAAACAGCATGTCTTCCTGAAGGTAAGGATTTCTTTGGATGACCCAAACGTCACCCAGAACTTCGTAAAGCATTCGAGCGGATCGTCCCGGCTTTCCCGACACGCGAAGTTCGTTTAACAGCTGCCAGGCCTCTTTGCCAAGCAGCCGCGTCACAATATCCTTATCCGCAAACGAGGTGTAGTTATAAGGAATCTCTCTTAAACGATTTTGCAGTTCAATCTTTTCGGCCATGGTTCTTCGTTGGTATCGGCTTACGGCTGGTTATCAGAATCTACATTGTGCAAGATTTTTTCATCCAAGTAATAAACCTAACTCGTCTTTTTCAAATTCAATGGGTTGAGGTGGTATGTTTAAGTAATCTTCAACCACTTTTCATATCCCAGTCGACATGTTAGAGCAAGAATATCTTCGACGAATCCTCAAAGCCCATGTTTACGATGTGGCCAAGGAAACACCGCTGCAGCAGGCAAAGCTCCTTTCAGCCCGCACCGAAAACAAAATCCTTTTAAAACGCGAAGACCTCCAGAGCGTCTTTAGCTTCAAGCTGAGAGGCGCTTACAACAAGATGGCAAATCTCACGCCGGAACAGCGCGCACGCGGCGTCATTGCCGCCAGTGCCGGCAACCACGCCCAGGGCGTCGCCCTTGCCGCCAGCAAACTCGGTTGCAGAGCTGTCATTGTCATGCCGATTACGGCGCCGGCCCTCAAAATCAACACGGTCCGCAGATTAGGCGGCGAAGTCGTTCTCTTCGGCGAGTCCTTTAGCGACGCAGCTGCTTACGCAGAAGAACTTCAGGCAAAAGAAGGCTTGACTCCCGTACCGCCCTTCGATGATCCGGATGTGATTGCCGGCCAAGGCACCATCGGAATGGAAATTATTCGTCAGGCTCAAAACGCCAACGGCAATATTGACGCGATCTTCGTTCCCGTCGGAGGCGGCGGACTGCTTGCCGGCGTCGCCGTTTACGTTAAAGCGCTCTACCCGAATATCAAGGTCTTCGGCGTCCAAACCTATGACTCGGACAGCATGAACCAGTCCCTTAAAAACGGAGAAAGAACTTTAGTTCCTGATGTCGGTCTCTTCTCCGACGGCACGGCGGTCAAACTCGTCGGCAAGGAGACCTATGAGCTTTGCAAGAATTTCGTAGACGGTATCGTGCTCGTGGACACCGACGAAGTCTGTGCCGCGATCAAGGACGTCTTCCAGGATACGAGAAGCATTCTTGAACCTGCTGGTGCCCTCTCCGTCGCAGGCATTAAACACTACATCAAGCAGAACGGCTGCAAGAACCAGACCTTCGTCGGAGTTCTTTCCGGCGCCAATATGAACTTTGACCGCCTGCGTTTCGTTGCAGAACGCGCTGAGCTCGGTGAACACCGCGAAGTGCTTTTTGCTGTCACGATCCCTGAAAAGAAGAATTCTTTCCGCTCGCTTATTTCGCTCTTAGGCAGCCGCAACGTCACAGAGTTCAACTATCGTATTTCGGACGCAACCGATGCTCAGATCTTTGTCGGCATCCAGACCGAACATCGAAGCGAAGCCGCCGAAATCAAGAAGTTATTTGAAGACCAGGGACTTCCGGCATTAGACATTACGGAAAATGAACTCGCCAAGATGCACCTTCGCTACATGGTAGGCGGCCACTCCAAACTAGCTACCAACGAACGCGTCTTCCGCTTCGAGTTCCCGGAAAGACCCGGTGCACTCTTTAAGTTCCTGAACTCCTCAGGTTCGAATTGGAATATTTCGATGTTCCATTATCGAAACCAGGGTGCTGACTACGGCCGCATCCTGGCCGGTCTTCAGGTTCCTGAAGAGGACTACGGCCGTTTTGACGAATTCCTGAAGAACCTCGGGTATTCCTACGTTGAAGAAACGAACAATCCCGCTTATAAACTGTTCTTAGGATAGTAGATGGACGAAGCGGGACGCCCCCCGCTTCCCGCCGCGGACTGAATATGAGCCTGA